>CAMUYU010000018.1 GCA_947164995.1 uncultured Clostridia bacterium | reverse complement strand
TAAATATCTACATTAATTATAAAAAGAAATGCCTTATATTTCAATAAAATGAATAAAAATATATGTTACTTTTTTGTTACTATTTTAACATCGTTGTAACACTTACTACTTGTATGCCTCTAGCCTATTTATCTTAGTTCCTTCTTTTACAAATTTAGTTTCATACTCGGTTGCAACGTTGTCTGGAATCATTTCAGAATATAAATCATGAGAAACATTCTTTAAAGAATATCCATAATTTGTTAATGATTCGATTGAAAACTCAAATAAATCATCATTATCTGTTTTTTGAAATATTTCTTTTGAATCCTTAAAAATGTTATCATAACGTTCTAAAAATTGCTTTGATGTAAGTCTCCTCTTTTCATGTTTAGCTTTTGGCCATGGGTCTGAAAAATTTAGATAAATCCTTGAAATCTCCCTATCAAAAACATTACATATTTCTGTTGCATCCATACGTATTAAAAAAAGATTAGGTAAAGTTCTATCTAATGATTCCAGTTTTTTTACTGCTTTATAAATAACACTATCATACATTTCTATTCCTATATAGTTTAATTCAGGGTGATTTTGTGCCATCCCAATAATAAAATCCCCTCTACCCATTCCTATTTCAATATGAATAGGATTAAAATTTCCAAAAAAATCTTGCCACTTTCCCTTGTTAGTTTCTGGGTTTAATATAAGATATGAAGATTTTTCAATATATTCTTTAGAACCCTTTATATGCTTTAATCTCATCTTTTCCTCGCTTTATGTTAACGTCTATTTTTTTATTGATTATTATTTTCTAGTATTATATAATTGAAGGTGCAATTTAGCAATAAACTTAACTTTAAAAATACAAGCTAAGTAATAAGTGTAAGGAGGATAATAAAATGAAAAAATTAGCATTATTAGTAGTGTTATCAATTGTTCTTTGCTATGCTTGTGCATTTGCAGATGTCATTGCTCCACCTGAAGAACCAGTAGAAGCTACAGAAGTAGTTGAAGAAGTTGGTGAAGCTACTGAAGAAGCTGTAGAAGCTACAGAAGAAGTTGTAGAGGCAATAAGTGGTGAAGCTACAGAAGAAGCTGCTGAAACTGTAAGCGGTGAAGTTAAAGAAGAAACTTCTACTAAAATAGAAGAAGCTCCAGTTGTTGAAGCTGAAAAAACTTCAAACCCAGTTGGCGCTATTGTTGCTATCGTTGTAGTTATCGTAATGGTAGTTTTAGTTGCTTTAATTTCTAAAAAATAAATTTTAATAATTATAAAAGGTGGTAACTAATGTTACCACCTTTTATAATGTTTTTATTCATCTAAAACCTTATTAAAGAAAGAATTTACTTTTAGGAAATATGTGAGAGCAAAATAAACGATTACTCCTCCACCTGTTCCTACTCCAAGTTTAATTAAGTTAACAATAAAACTAGGTTCTACATTTCTAAATAAATAATCAGCTATATCAATCATAGAATAAACAAATATACCCATTATAATAGTTGAAAAAACAATTTTTCCAAAATATTTAAATAGTTCTTTAGTAAAAACTTGGTTTTCTTTATGAATTAAGAAGCTTAAAACTACTCCGTTTGCAATAGCAACTAACGCGGTAGCTAAAGCAATACCTGTATATGAAAGACTAGTTTTACTTAATAAATAGCATAAAATAAAATTAAGAACGATTGCAAAAATTCCAACAAATAGTGGGGTTTTAGTATTTTGCTTTGCATAAAATGCCTTGTTCATTATTTCTACTAATCCTGCACCAATAATTCCAATTGCATAAAAGATCAAAGCTCCTGATGTAAGAAGTGTAGACTCATGAGTAAATGCACCTCTTTCATATGATACAGAAACAATTTTCTCACTAAATATAATTAACCCAACTGTTAAAGGTATAAGTAGAAACGAAATTAGTTTAAGTGATTTATTTATTGTTTGATTATATGATTTATTATCATTATTTGAGACTGCTCTAGATAGTTCTGGAAAAATAATATTTCCTATAGCATAAGAAAAGATTCCATAAATTACTACATAAAGCTTATATGCGTACTCTAGTGCTGAATAATATTTATCTCCTATTCCAGAAGCAAATTTCATTGAAACTAAATTATTAATAGGTAAAACTGCTGTACTAATCAAAATAGGAATAGCAAGTTTTAATACTCGCTTTAAGTTTTCATCTTTAAAGTTTGTTTTAAGACTAAACTTGTAACCAAATTTTTTGGCAAATGGAAGTTGAACAAGTACTTGCAATAACCATGCCAAAACAACACAATAACAAACGCCATGAATTCCAGTAGTATTACTAAATATTAATAAAAATAAAATTACTACTAAATTTGATATTCCTGAAATTCCAGCAGGAATATTGAATTCTCCATAGCTTTGTAAAAAACCAACAAACGAAAATGCCATTGCAGTAAAAATAATCATTGGGAAAGTAATTCTAACTAACTCTACAGTTAAAGAATATGTAGAAGGGCTAAAATCTGTAAATAGATTAACTATTTGTGGTGCAAATAGCATTCCTATAATAGCTATAAAAGTTGCTATTATAGATACAACATTTATAAAGTTATTTGCAAAACGGTTAGCATCCTCTTTTCCCTTTTTTTTAGACACATCATTAAAAATAGGAATAAAACAAGATACAATAGCTGAGCTCAACACAATATCTACAATTTGTGTAGGAATTTTAAGAGCTGCCTGATAAGCAGTTGCTTCAGCTTCTAATCCATATATATTTGCAAAAATAACATCTCTTAGAAAACCTAAAACTTTTGAAATAGCAGTTAATACAAAAACTGCACTCAAAGTTTTAACCATATTCTTTTTCATAAAATATAATCATCCTTGCCTTTTTTGAATCTTCTCTACATTAATATCTCCAAATAAACTGTCTTGAGTAACTTTAATTCTACTCATCTTTGATAATTCTAACAAACTTAAAAATGCAGTTACAACCTCTGCTTTTTCTTGTTTCTTTGGATTAAAAATTTTATTAAAAACAAACTTTGGTGTTTTTAATAAACATCTAATAATCTCTCTAATTTTTGCTTGAACTGTATATTTTTCGGCAACAGCTAATTTGTTAATATTATCTGCTTGTAAATTTTTCTTAGCTACCTCTTTATCTAGTAAGCTTTGATAAATTTGAGGAATAACATCACTAGAAAATTCATCTTCAACTTTGTTTTTTGGCAAATCAATTTTAGAAGGTAACTTGTAAATTCTTTTATAAAACGTATCTAAGCGTTCTTTAAGTGTAAATGTATACTCTTTGTATTTTTTATATTCAACTAAAAGTTTTACTAAGTCAAATTCATCATCTTCTTCTGTTTCAAGTACTAATGAAGGAAGTAATGATTTAGACTTTAGATAAATTAACTTTGAAGCCATTACTATAAATTCTGAAGTAACTTCTAGATTCATTTCTTTCATTTGTTTAAGATAATCTAAGTATTGGTCAGTAATTACTGATATTTTAATATCCATAATGTCCATCTTATTTTTTTCAATAAGATGAAGTAATAAATCTAATGGACCTTCAAAGTTATCTATCTTTATATTATATTGTTCCATTTTAACCTCACAAAAACAAATATAATGGCGGCATTACGCCGCCAAAAATAATATATATATTATTACATTGCATTAATAGTATCTAATACAACTGCAACAAGAGTTTGGCTTGCTTTAGCTGCTTGTTCTAGAACTTCTTTATGAGATGTTTCAGTTGAGCCAGCAACATTTGTGATACAAGAAATACCTAGTACTCTCATTCCCGAATGTGATGCGCAAATTACTTCTGGAACTGTAGACATACCAACGGCACTTGCACCAAGTATACCAAGCATTTTAACTTCTGCATCAGTTTCATATTGTGGGCCTGGCATATACGCATATACACCTTCTTGAATATTAATTTTAAGTTCACTTGCAACTTTCTTAAGTAAAACTATCAAATCTGGAGAATAAACTTGTTTCATTACAGGAAATCTAGGTCCTAATATTTCAACATTTGGCCCGATAAGTGGAGAATTACCGCTTAAGTTAATATGATCTGTTATTGCCATAATATCGCCTGCTTTAAATTTAGGATTAATTCCCCCCGCAGCATTTGTTACTATAAGAGTTTCAACACCAAGTAAAGCAAATACTCTAATTGGCATTGTAATTTCTTGCATAGTATATCCTTCATAATAATGAACTCTACCTTGCATAGCAACAACGTCTTTTCCAAACAACTTTCCAAATATAAGTTTTCCTTCATGTCCTGGTACTGTAGATGTTTTAAAATATGGTATTTCTCCATAAGGAATTTCTATTGTATCTTGAATTTCATAAGCCAAAGAACCTAAGCCTGAACCTAGCACTATTGCAATGGTCGGCTTCATTTCAACGACACCTCTAATGTATCTAACCGCATCCATTATTTTATCTTGTAAATCTTCCACTTACGATTCCTCCTTAGTGTTAATTATACTTTAATTATCTTCTATTGAGTGCAAATTGTCAATTGATTTTGACACTGCATCATAAGAATATCCCTTAGATAAAAGGTATTTTTTTACTTTTAAAATATCTGGAGTACTTCTGAATTTTTTCTCTGCAACAATATCACAAGATACATTTTCAAATTCTGTCACATCTTCTGTTTCTACAAATTCTTCTATAATATCACTATCAACGCCTCTACGCATCAAATCAATTTTGATTTCATTTTTAGAAGCATTTTTTAGTCTCATTACATTTTCAATATACTTTTGAGTATATTTTTTATCATCTAAATACCCTGCTTCGATTAAATAATCTATTACTTCATCAGTATAATCATCAGATAGTTTTAGTTTTTTACATTTTTGTCTTACTTCATTTATAGTACGCATTTTATAAAGTACATAACCTATAACTTTATCATCAACTATCATCGACTTATCTGCCTTTCTATAAATTATTCTTCGTCTTCATCAAATTCTTCTTCATCATCTACTTTTTCTAAATTATCTGTAAGAGATTTATCAAAAGCTTCTGCCATATTTGAACGAATTTTATCTTCAACTTCTTTACAAATATCTGAATTTGTTTCTAAGAATTTCTTTGCATTATCTCTACCTTGTGCAATTCTTTCTCCGTTGTAACTAAACCAAGCGCCTGCTTTTTCAATAATATTCATATTAACTGCGATATCTAAGATATTACCTACTTTAGAAATTCCTTCACCATACATAATATCAAATTCTGCTTCTCTAAATGGAGGTGCAACTTTATTCTTAACAACTTTTACTTTAACTCTATTACCAACAATTTCTCCATTAACTTTTAGTTGTTCACTACGTCTAATTTCCATTCTAACTGAAGCATAGAACTTAAGTGCACGACCACCAGGGGTAACTTCTGGGTTACCAAACATAATACCTACTTTTTCACGAAGTTGGTTGATAAATACTGCAACTGTATTTGATTTATTAAGTACACCAGCTAATTTACGAAGTGCTTGAGACATAAGACGAGCTTGAAGAGCAACGTGTGTATCGCCCATATCACCATCAATTTCAGCTTTTGGAACTAGCGCTGCAACTGAGTCTACAACTACAATATCAATAGCACCGCTTCTAACTAACTCTTCTGTAATTTCAAGAGCTTGCTCTCCTGTGTCTGGTTGAGAAACTAAAAGCTCATCTAAGTTTACTCCTAGCTTTTTAGCATATACTGGATCTAATGCATGCTCTGCATCGATAAATGCTGCAATGCCTCCCGCTTTTTGAGCTTCTGCAATCATATGAAGTGCAACCGTAGTTTTACCAGAAGACTCTGGTCCATAAATTTCCACAATTCTTCCACGAGGAACACCACCAATACCTAAAGCGATATCTAAGCTCATAGCTCCTGTTGGAATTGATTCGATGTTAAGATGAGCATTTTCACCTAACTTCATAATTGAACCTTTACCAAACTGTTTTTCTATTTGACCTAAAGCAACATCAAGTGCTTTTTTCTTTTCTGAATTGTCATTTATTGAACTAACTTTCTTATCTGATTTTTCATTTTTATCTTTTCCTGCCATTATAATTTCCTCCTATATATAAAATAAATTATCTCCTAAAAACACTATAAATATCTTAATTTAGCTTAATCTAAAAATCAAGCAATTTTAAGCTCTTTTCTTAATTCTCTAGCATGCGCCAGCACTGACTCTGTGATACTATTGCCAGCAATTACACGAGCTATTTCATATATAACCTCCTCTTCATTTAGTTTCTTTACATAAGTCTTAGTTTTGTTACTTTTAACCTGCTTATCTATGTAAAAATTGGTGCTTCCAACAGCAACAATTGAAGGAAGGTGAGTAACACAAATTACTTGATGAGATTTAGATATAAGCAAAAGTTTTTCTGCAACTGCTTTCCCCGCTTGACCAGAAATACCAGTGTCAATCTCATCAAAAATCATTGTTGGAATTGTATCAAATTCACCAAGAACTGTTTTAATTGCAAGCATAACTCTTGAAAGTTCTCCACCTGATGCAATCTTTGAAAGAGATTTAAGTTCATCTCCAACATTAGTGCAAATAAGAAGTTCAACAACATCTTTACCATTTGGTAAGAATAAATCTGACTCTTCAAATTTAAACTCGATATATGCTTTCTTCATTTCTAAATCTTGCATTTGAGAATTAATCTTCTTTTCAATTTTTTTTGCAAAATCTTTTCTAGTTGAAGTAATCTTTGAAGAAATATCATTTAACTTTTTAATAATATCTTTTTGTTCTTTTTTTAGCTTTGCAACTATCTCATCTGAGTTTTGTAAGAAATCTCTTTCTTCTTTCGCTCTTTGTAAAAATAATAAAATTTTCTCAATTGAACTTCCATATTTTCTTTTTAAAGAAGAAATTAGATTTAGACGTTCTTCAATATGAGATTGTTCATCTTCGTCAAATTCAACATCCATAGCTAAGTCTGCTAAGTTGTCGACTGCATCTTCTAGATTGTAGTAAGCATCATTAATTTCATTAAAAACACTTTGGTACTTTTCATTTAGTTCAGAAATATTCGACATCATCTTTGTAACTTCTGAAAGATTTTCTAAAATATTGTTATTAATTGCTTCATAAGATGAGTTTAATGAGGATGAAATTTTTTCAGAGTTCATTAAGATTTTTCTTCTAGCATTTAAATCTTCATCTTCATTTGTTTTTAAATCTGCAGTTTCGATTTCATTAATTTGGTAATTTAGCAAATCAAGTTTTCTAGCTCTTTCGCCTTCATCACCATAATTTTTACTAATCTTTGCTAAAATATCTTTATACTCTTCATAAGCATTTGTATATTCTTCCAAAAGAGGTTTTAAACTACTACTTGCAAAACCATCTAATAAATCAATATGTGTTCTTTCATCTAGTAAAGATTGATTGTCATGTTGACCATGAATATCAATTAATGAATGACCAAGTTCTCGAAGTTCTGAAACTGTGACTAGTTTTCCATTAATCTTACATATGTTTTTGCCATTTTGATAAATTTCACGAGATAAAACGTACTCGGAAGCTTCATCAAAAAAGTAAGCTTCAATAAATGCAGATTCTTCTCCAGTTCGAATAAGTTCTTTAGAAACGCGTGAACCAGTAATAGCATTAATAGAATCAATAATAAGGCTTTTGCCAGCACCAGTTTCGCCAGTAAGAATATTTAAACCATCTTCAAAGTTGATAGTAACTTCTTCTATGATACCAATGTTTTTTATGTGTAATTGGCTAAGCATATAAGCTCCTTTCTTATATATTAAATACGAACAAAATTTCTTTTTGTTATTTCATTTAAATTCTACAATAAGAATTTGTGTTCGTAAAGCGAACATATTGTAAAATTTTTGTTACAAAATTATGTTCGTATTTACATAATAAAAAGAAAAATGCGTTACTATTTTCGTTAACGCATTCTTCTTTTTATTATGGATTACAATTTGCACACGGACTATAACCTCTATTTATAGCTTCTTCTCTTGTACCCCAAAAAGATTGTTTGTTCTTATCCTTCATTCTGCTAACTGATGAGCACCATGAATAGTGAAACTTTTTTGTGTTTGTATTAAGAATATAAGTATTCTTGCTAGCTGGAGTATCTCCATAATTCTTTGCTACAATTGGGGTAGTATCACTTTTTGGTGAGCTTGTATCTTTCTTAACATTTTTCTCTTCATTATTCTGCTTTATTTCTTCAACTTTTTTCTCTTCATTATTTTGTTTTACTTCCTCAACTTTTTTCTCTTCATTATTCTGCTTTATTTCTTCAACTTTTTTCTCTTCTTTAGGTTCTTCTTTAATAACATTTTCTTCGAGTTTTTCTGTCAATAAAGCCCTTGTAACATTTTCACTTGCAATATTATCATTAGTATTAATAATTTCACCAGTTTTATAATTAATATCAACATTTGGTTGAACATTATAACAAAAGACATTAAATAATATTGTTTCACCACGGTCTTCAATTGACTCCGCTTCGATAAGCACACCTCTTGCCATTAATTCATCATTTTCATACAACGGTGTTACTCTATACAAAACATGATAATCTGTATTATTTATACAATCTGCAACCATATTTTCGAATCTTGACATTCCTTGTGTATTAAAATACCTCGTACCTGTTATAAGATTATTTTCATTATCATTTTCACCAGTTAATTGATGAGCAATCAAATGACATCTATTATATATATTTTCTCCATCTATATTTATATTCTGCCAACCAGATGGCGTTACATTACTTATACTTTCTCTTGGTTTATCAGCCATTCCTTTTTCTATGCACGCCACTGCAATTCTTGCTCTTCCAAGCTCATCTAATTGGCTATACTTTTCATATGCAGTAGTTGTAAGCTCTGAAACATCAAAAAACGGTACATTATCATTTATCTCAATATAAGGCATGCCTGAATACGGAGGAATATTTGATAAAGAGATCCTATTAGAAGTATCTATTATAATTGCAGTATTATTTTCGCTGCTGAGTATTGCTTCATTTAAATTCTGATTTTGTTCTTCAGTATTTGTATCTAACTGTTCTAAATTTTGATTAGTGATTTCATCAGTTTCTGGTATGCTTGAGAAAGATGGCATTGCAACCCACAATACAACTGTTGCTATGACAATCCACATTTTGTTCTTAGAATAGAATTGATAGTTTTTAAGCATCTTGTCTGTTTTTGGGCAAATATAGATTCCTAATAAAATTGTTAATATTCCAAATAAAAAACTATTTGCTAGAAGGCCTATTCCCCCAAGCCAAAAATAAACAGCAAAAAACCATAAGAAAAAGCTTTTTATTTTTTTTGATTTATTTTCTTTCATATTAATACCCCCATACGAAAATGGCGACCTTCGGTCGCCTAATTATCTATTCTTCCTCTTTAATTTCTTTTGCTGTAGTAAATCTTGAAACACTGAGTAATAGTCCCATACTCATTAACAAAACTAAAAGTGATGTTCCACCATAACTACAAAATGGAAGTGATATTCCAGTAACTGGCATTGAAGAAGATACAACGGCAATATTAAATACTGCTTGAATTCCAACCATTGTAGTAATTCCTACTGCTAACAAAGCCCCATATAAATCTTGCGCTTTTGTCGCAATTCTTATTCCACGCCAAACAAAAATAGCAAATAAAATAATTATAAACAATACTCCTATAAGACCCATTTCTTCAGCCCATGTTGCAAGTATAAAGTCATTTTGAGGTTCAGATATGTACATATATTTCTGCACACCTTGTGATAAACCTACACCAAAAACGCCGCCAGATGCAATAGCATATAAACTCTGAATAATTTGCCAACCAGCTCCTAAACTGTCTTGCCAAGGATCTCTAAAAATAAGCAATCGTCTTAATCTAAATTCAGACGATAAAGCATATGCTGCTGCTCCTACTACGCCTGCTATTCCAATAGGTATTAAATGAATAATTCTTGCTCTACCAACAAATAAAAGAACAAACAAAATAACGGCCATAATCATCATTGCACTTAAGTGATCTTGAACATATAGTAAACCTAATACAAGCAAAAATGAAGAAGAAATAGCAACAATACCATTCCAAAATTCTTTAACTTTATCACCTTTTTTACAAATTAAATATGCAACAAAAATAATAAAACATATTTTCATAATTTCTGATGGTTGAAATTGTACACCAAATAATCTAATCCATCTTAATGCATCATTTCTTCTAACACCAATGCCAGGTACCAAAACCAAAGACATAAATCCGTATGCCTCCAAAATACGCGAGCCATGCAATTCTACTATTGAAAATACGATAATCTATCTTAGATATAATAAACATCAAGATAATTCCTGCTATAGCAAACTTAAGTTGCTTTGTAAAATAGAAATAGCTATCGCCTTCTGTACGCAAAGAATATGGTGTACTTGCACTAAGTAGCATTACAAGTCCAACTGTAACCAAAACAAGAACTATAGCAACAAGACCGAAATCTAATCTCTTTCCTCTAACAAATAAATGAATTCTACTATCTTCACTCGTTGCTTCACGAGCTTTATTTGCTTTAACAACTTTTTCTTTTGAAGTTTTAGTTTTCGCTTTATTAACATTTGTCTTTTTATTTTTTACAACTTCTTTAGGCATCTATTGCTCCTTATTATTAAATAAAAAATGCTTTATAAAATCTTATAACCTATAACACAAAGAATTAATGTGATTAACCAAAACATCGGAACTATAACCGTTTCTTTCATTCCGAGAAAGTTCTAAGTGATGATGGAATGGTGCCATCTTAAATAATCTCTTTCCTTTAGTTGCTTTAAAATATCCAACTTGTAAAATTACAGATATTGCTTCTAAAACACAAATTCCTGCAACAACAATTAAAATTAATGGAACCTTTAGCATAATAGCAACACAACAAAAAGCTCCACCTAATGCTAAAGAACCTGTATCTCCCATAAATACTCTTGCAGGATTTACATTAAATAATAAAAATCCAATTGAAGTACCTACCATGATTGCTGAAAAAGTACTCATGTCTTTATTTCCCCACGCCATAGCTAAGAACGTAAAGAAAAGCATTATTATAGTATTAACACCTGCTGCCAAACCATCTAAGCCATCGGTAAGATTTAAGCTATTTGTGCAAGCAAGCATAACAAAAACTGTAAAAACAAAAAATACTATCACTGGTAACTCAATACTCGTTTTGAAAATTGGAATATATATATCAGTTCCAAATCCATTTTTAATCAAATACAAAACAAATAATGAAGATACAATTCCAAGTCCTATCATTTTTAATTTTGGACTTAGGCCTTTTGGATTCTTTAAAACTAATTTTTTGAAATCATCTATAAAACCTATTAAACCAAATCCTAATGTAACTAACGCTACAGGTATAATTGTTTTATATCCAAGCAGTAATCCTAATACTAAAGATAAGATAACTGCTACAATTAACATCATGATTCCACCCATAGTAGGTGTACCAGTTTTCTTTAAATGGCTTTGCGGTCCATCATCACGAACTACTTGACCAATTTTTAATTTTTTTAGAATAGGAATAATTATAAAGCCAAGAATCACTGTTAAAACGAAACTACTAATCAGTGCAATCATTTGAACATTGATGCCGTAATTATTCATCTTTGAATATATATCTATTAAAAAACTTTTCACATCTCACCTCATAAGTGATTTTGAAATCACTAATTATATTAATACTTTGGTTGTTTTGCTTCTGGCAAATGTTTAAGAGCTTCTGCTGCAACTTCTCTATCATCAAAATGATTTTTAACACCATTTACTTCTTGATAAGTTTCATGGCCTTTACCTGCTATCAAAACTAAGTCATTTCTTCTAGCTCTTCTAATGGCTTGTTCTATTGCTTTCTTTCTATTTTGAACAATTTTGTATTCGCCTTTTGTTTTCTTAATACCTTCTTCTATTTGTGCAATAATGGCTGCGGGGTCTTCTGTTCTAGGATTGTCTGTAGTAATAAAAGTAAGGTCAGCCAAACGTCCTGCTATTTCTCCCATCATAGGACGTTTAAATGGATCTCTATCACCACCGCAACCAAATACACAAATTATTCTTCCTCTTGTGTAAGATTTGACAGCTTTTAAAACTCCTTCTAAGCTAGCTGGAGAATGTGCATAGTCTACCATTACAACAAAATCACGAGTTGATGGAACAATTTGACTTCTTCCCGGAACTTGAACTTCTTCTAAACCTACACACATATCTTCTACACTTGCTCCAAGTTTTGCTGTTACGCAAATTGCAGCTAATGCATTATATACAGTAAATCTACCTGGTATAGGTACTTTAATTCTTTGAATATTTCTATTCATAGATATTTTAAAATCTGAATATGTATTTGTAATAATAATATCTCTTGCAGATACAAATGGATTATTATCTATTCCATATGTAGTAATTGGGCATGAAGCTTCATCAATTAGTTTTTTGGCATACATATCATCAACATTAACAAAACCTTCTTTTGCCATCTTAAATAATTTTGCTTTTGCTGCAAGATAATTATCAAATGTTTTATGAAAATCTAAATGGTCTTCAGAAAGATTTGTAAATACTGCCATATCAAATCCACAACCATATACTCTATCTAATGCAAGTGCATGAGAGGAAACTTCCATAACAACTACATCACAACCAGCATCAGCCATTTGTCTTAACATTTTTTGTAAGTCTAATGATTCTGGTGTTGTACGGCTTGCTTCTATTTCCTCGCTTCCTATCATGTTTGCAATCGTTCCAAGCATTCCAACTTTTCTTCCTGCTTTTTCCATAATGCTTTTTATCATATAAGCAGTTGTAGTCTTTCCTTTAGTACCTGTAATTCCTACTAACTTAAAATCTCTAGAAGGATGATTGTAGAAATTACATGCAGCCATTGCCATAAATTTTCTAGTATCACTTGTAATAATAACTGTAACATCAGATCTTATTAATGACAGGTCTATCTTATCAGGCATCATTACAACAACTTTGGCACCTTGTTCTATGCTTTGTGCAACAAAGTTGTGTCCATCTGTTTTGAATCCTTCAATTGCAATAAACATATCATTGCTTTGAACTGCTCTAGAATCATATCTAATTTCATTTATATCGATACTTAAATCTCCTCTTGATTCTAGTATTTCACAACCTGAAACAATTTCTGCAAGTCTCATTTATTCTTCCTCCTAAGTATTTTAAATTATTGTGCATCAATTCCAGCTGTACCAAATTGCACATTAACTATAGTTCCTTCTTCTACTAAAGTTCCTGCAGCAGGGTCTTGATAAATAGCGACTCCACTTCCCGTAGTTTTCATATTTAAGTTCTTTTCTTGCAAAGCACTTCTTACATTACTACTTCCTTGTCTTCTAACATTTGGTACTTCAACCATTCTTCTCTCAGTATTTGTTGAAGTATACAAACTAACAACTCCTCTTTCTTCTAATGCTTCACCAGCCATTGGGTATTGAATAGTTATTAGTTCTTCATCTTTTGCTTCACTATCTACAACATATCTTATTCCTGAATTTGTGAGCTGTTTCTTTGCTGCTTCTAAAGTCTTATTTGTTATATTTGGAACAATAGCTTTAACTTCACGATTTTCAACTTCATAATCTTTTGGGATATCTATATATTCTAAAATTTCACCCATTACTTTTGATATTACTGGTGCTACTATTCCTCCACCTTGGTGACCATTTGGACCTTTTGGATTATATAAATTAAATAAAATTGCTACTTGTGGATCCTTTGCTGGAGCAAGTGCTACAAAGGAAGCGACATACACTGGATTTGACTTGTCGCCTTGTTCTGCAGTAGATGTCTTACCTGCAATATAATATCCTTTAACTTGAGCATACCTACCAGTTCCGTCAGACACAACGCTTTTCATCATATCTAGTACCGTATCAGATGTACTTTCAGATATAACTTGTTTAATAACAACTGGGTCATAAGTTTCAACAACTTCACCATTTGAATCTACAATTTCTTTTACAAGTCTTGGTTGCATAAGTTTACCATCATTTGCAATACAGCTAACAACGTTTAACATATTAAGAGGTGTAAGTGTGAAACTCTGTCCAAATCCAGAAATTGCAAGCGAAGATTTATCCTGAGCAAATTGTTCTTCAGAGTGATTCATTCCTGAAGCTTCACCAATTATTCCAGAACCAGTACTTTTTGAAACTCCAAATGCATTCATGTAGTTATACATTCTCGTTGCACCTATTCTTAATGCAACTGACATATATACTGGGTTACATGAATTCATTAAGCCTTGTCTCAAACTTTGTTTACCATGTGGAACATTTCTCCAACAATTAATAGTCCAATCTCCAACTTGAAGTGAACCAGTACAATTATAATTAATTGAATCAACGTTATTAATTAGACCTTCTTCAATAGCAATAGCAGCAGTTACTACTTTAAATACTGAACCAGGTTCATATGTATCTGTAACATTTTTATTTTTCCATATGTCTTGTAATCTTGCAGACTTTTGGGCTGATGTATAGTCATCCCATTTTAATATATCTTCATCTCTTGAAGGTGTAAAAGGTGAATTAGGATCAAAATCTGGTGCAGTAGCCATAGCTAGTATATCACCATTCTTGGGATTCATAACTATACATGTGCCATAATCTGTAGGCTTATTATCTTCTAATGCTTGTTTTAAATATTTTTCAACAATATACTGAATTCTTTCGTCTATTGTAAGTACTAAGTTTAATCCATCTTCTGGTGGAATGTAGCTTGTGTCATCTAAAGGCATATCTTTACCTGTAGCATCTTTAGAAGTTACTCTTTTTCCTTGAACTCCTTTTAAAACACTTTCATACTTTGCTTCTAATCCTTCAAGTCCTTGGTTATCTGTACCACAAAAACCAATAACCTGAGCTAAGAAGCTTCCTTTTGGATAATATCTTTTTGTGTCTTCATATATATTAATACCCGATATTTTTTCTTCAGATATCCATTTTCTAACTTGGTCTGTAACTTCTTTATCTAACTTTTTAGCTATAACTTCTTCAACAGAACTTTTATTAACTTTTCCTAAAATCGTATCATAATCTAAATTTAAAATCTTTGATAAACCTTCGGCCGTTTTTTCTTTATATTTAACATTATCAGGAGTAACGCTTATTGTTTCAACAGTAACACTTCTTGCAAGTACAACACCATTTTTGTCCATAATAGACCCTCTTTTAGGGCTTATGATACTATTCTTTGTTTGCTGAGAATATGCTTTTTGACTTAATTCTTCTGCACGTACAACCTGCCAATACACAAATCTAGCTGATAATAAGGCAAAAAGAATAATAAACACTATTAAAATAAATACTAATTTTCCTTTTGAAACAATATTACCCAATTTTTCCTCCAACAAGCACACATAATTCAAGAAAATTATACCATAAAATAAGCTTTGCAACTACAAATATATATAAATTTTTTCCAAACAAAAATGGCTCTTTCGAGCCATTTTTGTTTGAGGGTATTTAATAAGTAATTTATAGGAAGTTATTATGAATCTAAAAATTATTAGCAATCTTTTCTACCACTACATCAAACCAAGATTGTTCTTTTTCTTCATCATCTAACTTTGTTTGAGTGTATATCTTGTCTTGTTTTTCAACATTAATATACATTATTTGTGAGTCTTGAGGTTTTTGCATACCTAATTGATATCTTGCATAGTTTTCAATATATGAAATATCTGTTTCACTATCGATATCAGCTTGAAGTTGCTCATTTACAGTTTGTGCATTAAGAAGTTGTTTTTTTGCTCTTTCTATACTATTAAATTTTTCGTTTTTAATTGAAGCTCTATAGCAAATAAAAAGTGCACCTACAGCAATTAATAAGGCTAGCATAAAATTTGTAAAATAACTAGATTTTTTACTACCTACATGCTTCTTTTCATTAACTTCTTCAACTTCTTCTATTTCCTCTGTTTCTACTTCTTCAACTTCTTCTATCTCTTCAACATTCTTTCTATAACTAACTTTAGCTGGTGTTGCTACGTTAATTGTTCTATATATATTATCTGAACTTTCAAAGTCATATACTCTTTTAACGTATGGAGCCACTTCACCCATAACAGGCTCTGAAACTTTTGAAGTTCTAGTTCTTCTTGTTGTTGGCTCACTAGTCTCAAGCATAAATCTTCTAACTTGTTCTTTTGTTTTGTTGCTAGTTTTTTTGTAATTCTTTTCTCTTTCCCTTTGTTGTCTTCTACGACGTTCTTCTCTGTTGTATCTTTCTTCTTCATCCAAACTAGCTAAATAGTCATAATCATAATCTAGTAATGGCATGCATCTTTCTCCTTAAATTATATTTATCATTAGTAAAATAGTATGTAATCATCTAACAGCGTGTTCTTTTTCTCTTTCAAAAACTCTAAGTTTACAAGACTTTGAACGAGAATTTGTCTCTTGTTCCTCTATTGAAGGAACAATCGGTTTTTTTGTAATTACTTTTCCAAAAGACTTTGCACCACAAACACATACTGGGAAATCCTTTGGGCAAGTACATTTACCTTGCATATCTAAAAAAGCATTTTTAACAATTCTATCTTCTAAGGAATGAAATGTAAGTATGCAAAATCTTCCGCCTTCATTTAATATTTCAATTCCTTCTTTTATCGTTTTTTCTAAATCTTTTAATTCTCCATTAACTTCAATTCTTACTGCCTGAAAAATTCTTTTAAATGAATCAACTGCATCTTTTCCTTTTGGAACACTTGCTCTTATAATGTCACAAAGCGTTGATGTATCTTCTATTTCTTCTTTTTCTCTGTGTTCAACTATCTTTGATGCAATCTTTTTTGAATAGTTTTCTTCACCATATTTAAAAAAGATATCTGCTAGCTCTTCCTTTGAATATGTATTAATAACTGTTTTTGCCGTTAACTCTTGTTCTTTATTCATTCTCATATCAAGTGGTGCTTTTTTTGTATAGCTAAATCCTCTCGATTCTTCATCTATTTGATATGAAGAAAGTCCTAAATCAAGTAAAATTCCATCTACTTTCTTTATTCCCATTCCTTCAAGTATATCTTTTAAATCTTCGTGCTTTCCCCAAACGTATCTAACGTTTTCAAATTTTTCCAACCTTTCATGGCTTGCATTTAATGCATCTTTATCTCTATCTATCCCTATTAAAGTTCCTTCTTTTGAAAGTCTTTTTACAATAGCTTCAGAATGTCCAGCTCCCCCCATAGTGCCATCTACATATATGCCATCTGGATTAATATTTAGATTTTCAATTACTTCTTCTAACATAATGGGAGTATGCTTAAATTCCATATCTTACTGCTCCTTGCAAATATTTCCTTAAAAGGGAGGCTACAAGCTTCCTCGTTTTATTTGTGATATAAGGGAAGAATATATTCACAAAATACAAGGAAGCTTTGATTCATCTATTTTAAATACCTAATAGACTCATCTTTTCAGCTATATCATCCAAATCTTGTCCGTTATTGTATGCTTCCCACTTAGCTTTACTCCATATTTCAATACGTGATGAAACACCAATAATTACAACTTCTTTAGTAAGCTCTGCGAAATCTCTTAAACCACTAGAAATAAGTATTCTTCCTTGTGAATCTATTTCGCATTCTATAGCACTAGAAAAGAAGAATCTTGTAAAGTTTCTTGCATCTTTGCCTGTGATTAGTGGAAGTGTTTTGATTTTTTCTTCTATGCCTTTCCATTCATCAACCGAATAGCCATACAAACATCCATCAAAACCTTTTGTAACTATAAAGCGGTCACCTAACTCAGACCTAAATTTTGAAGGTAAGATTATTCTGCCTTTTGCGTCAATATTGTGAAAATATTCACCTAATAGCATTCAATCTCCCCTCCTTTATTTGCTCCACTTCACTCCACTTTCCTCCACTGCAACTCCATTTTAGAATAAAAAAACCACAAAAGCAACACTTTTGTGGTTAATTTAATATATTTAATTTTTTTGTAACATTATGACTAATTATTTCCTGCTAAAGCATCATAAGCTGCTTGTTTTTGTTGCATAGTTTCATATGCTTGAGTCTTTGCTGTATTTGCTGCTTGTAAATCGCTTTGTGCTTTAGAAAGTGCACTTTCTTTTGCTGTTACATCTTTTTGAGCATTTGTAACTGCACTTTGAGCATCTTTAAGAGCTTGGTTTGCAGCATCCATAGATATCTTCAAGTCTCTAACCATTGCTGCTTTTTCTTCATAACCTGGATCATCTTCACTAAGAGCATCTAATTCTTCTTTTGCATCATCATAATCAGATTTTGCGTCATTATATGCTTCTTGTTTTTCAGGAACTAATTCTTGTACTGCTTGTAGTGTAGCATTAGCAACTCTTAAGTTTTCTGTTGCATCATCAACAGCAGTTGATGCATCTTCAACATCTTTTACAGCTTGCTCATATGCTGCTTTAGCTGCATTTAGTTCTTGTTCAGCTTTTTCTAATGGTGTTTGAGCTTTTGTTCCATTTATTGTAATAGTTTCATTTTTTGTAACTTTTGCAATTGATGAAGGTGTTGCTGTAAATGTATATCCTTCAGCAGCTTTTGGAAGTTTTGCTGTATATTTTGTACCTTCTTTTACAACATCACTTGAAGGAAGTGCAGTTCCAATTGGGAATTTAGCATCACTTGCCCAAACATATGATATTTTGTATGTAGCAACATCATCTTCTGCTTCTCCAACATATTTACCATTTTTATATGCATCTAATTCAGACAAACCTTGGAAAATAACAATTACTCCTTTTGAATTATCTATAATAACTCTATCGCCTTTTGTAAATTTAACATCACTTAAACTATCTTCAACAAAAGTATCAACAACATTAATATAGTCTGACTTATCTTTTACGTCTGCTGTAGCAATTGCATAATCTTTGTATTTTTTAACATTAGTAGATGAATAAAAATCTGTTGCAGAACTATCACCTTTAAATGTAACTTTTTGTGAACCAGCTTTAGTTCCACTTACTGCAGTGATTATTTTTGCTCCACTATCTAAATCTTCTACACTATAATCTTTAACTAATTTGATGATATCGTTTTCATCGCCTTCTTCAACGATTTCAAATACTACAAATGTATCTTCTTCAAAATCACTAGATTTAGAATAAACTTCATATGTATATTTTCCAATTTTTGCATAATCAACTTTACTCTTTGTAGTAACTGAAGAAACCCAACCATATAAGTAATCTGATGTATCTTCATTATCATCAGAAATTTTTCCTTTTGAAATAACTGCAGATGCATCAATACCTTTTAAGAAGATAATTACTTTATTTGTATCATCAACAAGAACTCTTTCGTTTTTAACGAATTTAACACTTTCAAACCCTAATCCTAATTTCTTAACATCTTCAAAATAGATTGCTCCATCATTTTCATCTTCATCATAATCTGCTGTAACTCTAACAAATGTATAATACTTATATTTATCATTTAATGTTGTTGATGAAAGATCCCAAGTTGATTTATCTTTGAAAGTAATATTTTTGTCTTCAACTTTTGTAATATTTTTTGCTTTATCAAATGAAGAACCTGTATAACTTACTTTAACTTCCATTCCATCATCCGACTCTTGATATCCTATAACACAGCCCTCTAAAGCTTCAACTTTAGAATCTGTAAGTTTTGTCTTACCATCAATTGAATTTAATTCGTATTTTGTCTTGTCGCCATCTAATTTTACAGTGTAAACACTCTTAGAATAAGATGTGCTAGCAACAATTCCAAAATCCATAGCATTCTTTTCAGCTTCAGCCTTTGCTTTCTTTTCTGCTTCAGCTTTTGCTAATTCTTCTTCTTGTTTTTGTCTCTCAACCTTTAAAACCATGTTGTATAAAGATAATGAAACGTCGCCTCTATTTGCAGGTGCATTTGGATCAGTATATGCAACATCATTTAATAATCCTTGCGCTGTTGCTTCATTCATATATCCAGAAGGCCATGTTTTATCTGTCATTTTAGCTTCTAGGTTTAATCCTCTTAAAATCATTGCCATACATTCTGCATATGTAACAGAATTATCTGGTTTGAAAGTATTGTCAGGATAACCAACTATAAGATTATTATCAACAGCAGTTTTAATCCATGCATATCCCCAGTGTTTATCTGTAAGATCAGTAAATTGATATAAAGCAACTCCTGTTTTATTTTTTAAGTTTAAGCTCTCAACTAATAATTTAGCTAGTTGAGCTCTTGTAACTGGATCTGCTGGTTTGAAAGTTCCATCTGGAAAACCATCGATTACCTTCATACCATTTAGCTTTTCAACTGCTGCATCATATTTAGTTCCAACAGTATCTGGAAACTTTGAAACAGCTAAAGATGTAGAAATTACACTTATTGTAAGAACAATTAATAATGCCACAAAAACTTTTTTCATTTGAATATCCTCCTTGAAATTTCTTTATAATTTATACTTTTAAGCTCAAAAAAAGTTTGCTATAAAAATACAGCAAACTTATTATATCATATTGAAATTATTTTGAAACATTTTTGTAACTTTTTTGACAATTTTTTCGCATAGTTGATTACATAATATTTTGTAAATTATTATATACGTTATCTAGATGTGTATTAATTGAATTTAGTGAATTTTCAGTCTTTAAAATAGCTCCATCTAGTTCCTCATTTTTTAATGCATAGTACCTATTTAATGCATATTTTTCGCTATCTGTTAATGCATCATAACCTACAAGTCCTAAATCAAAACTTTTACCTATTTCAAATATTTTTTCTCTATCATAAATCATAAGAAATCCTCCTATAAAAACAAATACTAGTCTCCATTTGTATAAAATTTATCATCTAAAGTATAACCTGCTTCAGTTTCAGCTAATGCATAATTAATCTTATCAATTGAAGCTTGCATCTTCTCTCTAACAGTAGTTTCTAACCCCTCTAAAGCTTCATACTTTTGCTCTTTTGTAGAAGTTGCTGTTCTTAATGCATTGATTTCATCAAACGAAGGTACTCCTGGGTTATATGTCTCACCACTAAGAGTTTTATAAGAAACATTTTCGAAAGGATAACATGTGAAAATTTTAGATGATGCAATTAATCCTTCTTTATTCTTTCCATAAACACTTGCAAGAATAGGTTCATCTAAAGTATCTTTTGGCTCAACATTATCTATTATTTCAACGCCAACATTTTTGCAATCGATATAAGGAACATGAGACCTAAACTCCGTTTCTATATCTATAATGTCATGACTTTCTAAGCAAGAAACAACATCTTTATATGAAACTCCATTAGCAAACATTTTAGCAACATTATCATTTACTAAAATAGAAGTTTGATAATTTGAAGTACCATCAACTTCTTCAAATGGCAATGTACACCTAAACAAATAACCTTCCGCATAAGTAGATGTAATTCTTCCATATTCATCAAAACACTCTTTAAAAATATTTAAAGTGTTTTTATCTGTAACGATTTTAGAATTGTAATAATCTAAATTTTCAGAATACTTGTCTAGTAGCTCTTCAGAAAGACCAAGTCTTCTAGCAAATTTAAGATTGTATTGTGCTTTATTAATAGCGATTTCATCTAGTTTAATTCTGTAAGTTAAATCATTAATTTTTTGTTCAATCTTATCTAGTTTCATAACATAATTCCTTTCGTTTAATTATGATTGTGGCGAACGAAAATCGCCATTACACAATAAAAAATCCTAATTACTCATAATTAGGATATTATACAATATGTTATTATTCAATGATTGTAACATTAATTTACAATAAATGTAATTTATTCGTAAAGACTGAGCACATTACTTTTTTGTTGCAAAAATTGACTTGCAAAGTTCTTCAGTCAAAACCCAAAAAGCACCAATGACAATGAAACTATCTGCAATGTTGAAAGTAGCTATAAAAGGAGTATCTATAAAATCTACTACAAAGCCTCTACAAATTCTATCAATAAGATTGCCTAAACCTCCAATTAATACTAAATATAACCCAATTGATACATAGTTTTCTTTTTTACTACTAACAGCAATTAATACAATAATAGCAATACATACTATTGCTGAAAAAATAGCTAGTATTGTATTTGCACCTTGCATTGTTCCAAAAGCAGCTCCATAGTTTTGCACTAAAGTAAAGTTTAAAAGACCCGGGATAACTGTAAAATCTACTTTATTTCTAAATGCAAAATACTTAGTAATTTGATCTATTAAAATTCCGTAACAATAATAAAATTGCTAATCTAATCTTCTTCAATGATTGCCTCCATTTAAAAATTATAATGCCTTTTCAAGTTTAGATATTAATTCATCATTTGACTTTGTTGAAGTAATATACTTAATAAAATTATCTGTAATGCTAAGTGAATTTGAATTACTTTCATTAAGTGCTTTACGCATTTTATTAACAAAAGCAAATTCTTTTGATGTAAGTAATAAATCATCTCTTCTAGTTCCTGATTTATTTATATCAATTGCAGGGAATATGCGTCTTTCAGATAGTTTGCGATCTAAGTAAACTTCCATGTTACCTGTACCTTTAAATTCTTCAAAGATAACATCATCCATACGTGAACCTGTATCAACCAAAGCTGTGGCTAAAATAGTGATACTTCCACCTTCTTCAATGTTACGCGCAGCACCGAAAAAACGTTTTGGCTTGTGAAGTGCTGCTGGGTCAAAACCTCCTGATAAAGTTTTTCCAGATGATGGTACTGTAAGATTGTATGCTCTAGCAAGACGAGTAATACTATCTAATAATATGATAACGTCTTTTTTATGTTCTACTAATCGCTTTGCTCTTTCTAAAACAATTTCTGCAACTTTAGCATGGTGTTCTGGAAGCTCATCAAAAGTTGAATAAATAACTTCACCTTTAATTGAACGTTTCATATCAGTAACTTCTTCAGGACGTTCATCTATTAAAAGTACTATTAATTCCGCTTCTGGGTGACTTGCAGTAATAGCATTAGCAAGTTTTTTAAGCATAGTAGTTTTACCAACTTTAGGTGCCGCAACAATCATACCCCTTTGTCCAAAGCCAATTGGAGCTATCAAATCAACTATTCTCATAGAAAAATCTTGGTTCATATCTAATTTAATTCTTCTATTAGGAAAAATAGGTGTTAAATCATCGAAAGATTTTCTTCTAAGGGTAGCTTCAATTGTGTCATTGTTGATAGAACTTACATAAATCATAGCAGGAAACTTTTCACCATCTCTTGGATTGCGAGCAATTCCTTTTAACTTATCTCCTGTTTGTAATCTAAATCTACGTATTTGATTTGGTCCAACATAAACATCCTTTGGTGTAGATAAATAGTTTTCGCCACGAATAAAACCAAAGCCTTCTGCTAATACTTCAAGTACTCCTTCAACTATAAAATCTTCTTTGTTATTTGTGATAATTTCTTCAGTTTCATATGAAGAAACAGCAGAATCATCTCTACCAATTAAAGATTGTTTTTTTGAAGCTTGTCCATAATATGATGAAACACCTTCTTCGTTATAATTATTCTCATCATAATCTACACTATTAACATATTCGATATTATTAGCTGAATTAGAATTGTTCATTTCATCTAATAACATTTCTATTATGTCTTTTTTATTCTTTCCGGAGATTTTAAGACCTTTTTCTTTTGCAAGATTTTTTAAGTCAGTAAGCGACAATTGATTAAGTTCTTCCAAAGAGAACACCCCCAATAATATATGTAACATTATTAAACTTTCTGAATTGTTTTATAAGGATATTTGATAATGTTTGAATAAATGCTTAATACAAAAAGATAATAAAAATTAAAGAATAAAAGAATGATAAAAACACTTGTTCTTTAATAGAGATATTTTACATTAAATTAGCCTATCCGTCAATCTTTATTCATCAAATTCAACCGTTAAATACCAACCAACATCACTACTTTCTTCAATTTTGGCTATTCTTCCGACTTTTGAGGTTAATCTTTGAGAAAGAGGTATATTAGAAGACATGGCTACAGCAGGCTCTATAATATAATACCAGCTAGTTGGAAGTGGATATTCTGATACCTCAACAACATCGCCTTCTTTTACTAAATTTGCTCTTTCCATTTTAAAAATTAAAGTTCTCATAATACTTGCCTTTCTAATTTAAGTTTTTAATAGACGCCCTCGATAAATCGAAGACGTCTATATATCTTTTCTAAAATGCTTCTACACTGCGAACAGCTATTAATAATGCAGCTTCTTTTGATGCATTTCCACTATTTCCAAATTTATTATCTCCAATTCCTTTTATAATGCCTTTTTGAGACATAAAGTAAATTGAATCAACATACCATTTTCCAAATGCACTATCATCAGCAAATCTTTCAACATTTTCTAAATCAACCGATGTATCAATACCAGCTTTAGAAATTGCTCTTGTCATCATTGTAGCCATTTGCTCTCTTGTGATTAAATCATCTGGTGAAAAAGTTGTATCTGAAGTGCCTTTTGTAATTTCAAGGTTATATGCTTTTAATACTTCTGGATCATGAGTATCTGTAAATGGATCAGCTGGACCAGCTGCCATAGTTTGGCCAGATAACTTTTCCCAAAGCTTAACTGCAACGTGAGCAAACTCTCTTCTAGTAATATTGGTAGTTAAGTCTTCACCTTCAAAAATTGAAGGAATTATTTCCATCTCTTTTGCCTTATTTAGTTCTTCTACAGCCCACTTAGAAGCATTACTCCATGAAACTTTAGTTTGTGTTTCAGTAACTTCTTCTTGTGTTTTTGTCTCTTTTTTCTCATCTAATTCAATATCTGTATCAACAACTTTAATTGGTGTATTGTTTACTCTATCTGAACCTATTTGATTGATAGCATTTCCTGTTCTTGGTGATTTAATAACTATACCTTGTTCTGCGAAAGCTACACATGCCAACACAATAATTAATACTATACTTACAAAAATAATCTTCTTCATAATTTCCTCCGTATCTTACTTATTTATAATTCCATAAATAATTTATCACACTTAAAAATTTTTGTCATTAAAAAATTATGATAATGCTTTTTTAAATTCAGGCCAAACTCCCATGCTCTTATCATCTAATTTTTCTGCCACTTGATAAATATCATGTCCAGGATATTGATTACCTTCAACAAGTGTTGGTCCATTTTCAGTAATGGCAACATCCCAACCAACATATCTAACATTTTTACTCATTTTTGCCGCTTCTATAACCATATTTTTTGCTTCTTCAAAAAATGGTATTTCAAATCCTTTAATTGTAGTTCCTGTTAATGGGTGTTTTTCAAAAATAGTTCCCTCTTTATTAACTGCTTCTTCTAAAATTTTTCCTGTTTTAACATCTACTTTTGCAGTCATACCACCGCTATTAAAATTATCAACTACATTTGTGCCATTTCCAATTCTAACAAAAGAAGCCAAAATAGTAACTTCATCTTTGTCATTCATAATTGAAACTAATCTACAGGTATTAACAGAACTAGGATTTAACTCATTCATTTTTGAATGTTGAATAATAGGTTGTTCTAAAAGATATAATTCATTATCCATTAAATATTTAAACAAAGCTTTTGCTCTATTGTTATATAAATCTCCTGCATCTTTCTTTAACATTTCTGCAGTGTATTTAATTTCGCCATCTTCTGGCAATTTATAACCAGGATCAATATCAATATTGTGCTCTTTCAAAAATGAATCTAAACTAATCGTATCAATTTTTAAAATGCCTTTTCCGCATTGTCCACTATTTGGTTTTGCAAAAAAAGCAGATTGACCACCAATAAATCTTTTAAATTTAACAAATTCTTCGTTTTTATAAATTTCTTTACTTGATTTAACTTTTTCAACATCTATGAATACCCAATTTCTTGGTATAAATTTGGAAAAGAATAAGTTAAATTCATTTTTATTATTAAATAAATGCCAATAACTCTTTTTGTTTAATTTTTTAACAATTTTATCATTTCTACCACGAGTAATCATAGAGTCACGTTGCTTGTGATTTAGCTTATAAAACCCTATTAACTCATAATCTTTGTAGCCTGCACCATATCTAAAACCACACCATACCATATCAAAGAATATGAATAATTTTGGCTTTTTTGTTTTTAAAGAAACTGCCTTTATGCTCTTAAACATACCATTAAAATTCATCTTTTTTATTCTTTTTATGTAATAAAAAACTCCTGCCAAAATTATCACTTCCTTTCTACAATATGTTATTTAGTAATAAGCAATTAGTATATAAATTGTAATACAAAATTAGTGAAATTTCAATAAAAATACGAGAAACCAGGAGTTGACATAACAAAAATACCACTAAGATTGCGTAATCTTAGTGGTAAAATTTCTAATTTACATACAACAATCTCGGCATGGATAAAACCCATTTCTCCTAGCTTCTTCTTCATTAATTAAAGTAGCTACTATCCCTGAAGATTGTCTAGTACTATTATTAGGATATTTATTTTTTGAGCCAGCATAAACTTTATATTGTGATGGTGTACCACCATTATTATAAGCATCAACGTTGGCTTGGTTTTCATTGTGATTTGCTGAACATACTATAAAACCATTTTCATCTCTCGGTATATATTCGCAATAATATCTATGATATACTTTATGAGTTCCTGAATAATCTCCAGTTCCACCTCTTACGTATTCACAATATATGTTTTGTCTTTGTACAAGCCTTGCTCCGCCCAATGAATAATTATTGTAATATAAATCTGTTCCAATTGGCATTCCTTGAATGAAAGATAAAACTGATACATCGTCTATTGAGTTATTCCATTGATCTCTACTTATGTTTGGAATTTTGAAATCATAACTGATTCCTAAAGCATGAGCATATGCATTATGCTCGTTAAATTCATCTCTTAAAGTCTTAATAATTGTATCAATTATAACTTTCCTTCTAGTCTCATGAAATAAACTAGAAGCATTTCCATCTGGATAAAGAATTCTATTACTATT
>CAMUYU010000017.1 GCA_947164995.1 uncultured Clostridia bacterium | reverse complement strand
TTGTGATTGCAGCTGTTAATGTTGTCTTACCATTGTCAACGTGTCCGATGGTACCAATGTTAACGTGTGGTTTGGTTCTTTCAAATTTCTCTTTAGCCATTTTTAAAATCCTCCTTATATTTTTTATTTATTACTTTTTAAAATGTCTAATTTATTTTATTAAATTAATGTTAAATTTGCAATACATTTTTGTTAAATAACATTAAACTTAAATTTAATCTTTCTTAGCTCTTTGAGCTGTGATAGCTTCAAGAATGCTCTTTGGAACTTCTTCATTATGAGAAGGTTCCATTGAATATGTTCCTCTACCTTGTGTCTTAGAACGAAGGTCTGTTGCATATCCAAACATTTCTGAAAGTGGAATGAATGCATGGATAACTTGTGATCCTGATTGAGCTTCCATTCCTTCTAGTCTACCTCTTCTTGAGTTAACATCACCGATAACATCACCCATGTAATCTTCTGGAACAACTATTTCAACTTTCATGATAGGTTCTAGTAAAACTGGATGAGCTTGTTTGCAACACTCTTTGAATGCCATAGAAGCAGCAATCTTGAATGCCATTTCTGATGAGTCAACTTCGTGGTATGAACCATCAACTAATGTAGCTTTAACGTCTACAACTGGATAACCAGCTAAGATACCTGTGTTGCAAGCTTCTCTGAAACCATCTTCAGTAGGTTTGATGTATTCCTTAGGAACAACACCACCAACGATTTTAGATTCAAATTGAATACCTGAACCTGGCTCTAGTGGCTCTAGTTCTAGCCATACGTCACCGTATTGACCTTTACCACCAGATTGTCTGATAAACTTACCTTGAGCTTTAACTTTATTTCTAATTGTTTCTTTGTAAGCAACTTGAGGAGCACCAACGTTAGCTTCAACTTTGAACTCTCTCTTTAATCTATCTACGATAATATCTAGGTGAAGCTCACCCATACCAGCGATAATAGTTTGTCCTGTTTCCTCGTTTGTATATCTCTTAAATGTTGGGTCTTCTTCTGCAAGTTTTGCAAGACCAATGCTCATCTTTTCTGAGTCATTCTTTGATTTTGGTTCAATAGCAACAGAGATAACTGGCTCTGGGAATTCCATTGATTCAAGAACAATTGGATGTGCTGGATCACAAAGTGTTTCACCAGTTGTAACATCCTTAAGACCTACTGCTGCAGCGATGTCTCCTGAATATACTTTTTCAACATCTTCTCTGTGATTTGAGTGCATAAGTAGGATTCTTCCGAATCTTTCCTTTTTATCTTTGTTTGAGTTAAGTACTGTTGTACCTGTTTCAAGAGTTCCTGAATAAACTCTGAAGAAGCAAAGTTTTCCAACGAATGGGTCTGTTGCAATCTTAAATGCAAGAGCTGCAAAAGGCTCTTCATCTGAAGAAGGTCTTTCTTCTTCAGCACCTGTATCAGGGTTAATACCTTTGATAGGTGGAACATCTGTTGGAGCAGGCATGTAATCAAGAACTGCATCTAGTAATTCTTGAACACCTTTGTTTTTATATGAAGATCCGCAAGTAACAACTGTAAGCTTACAAGCTAAAGTTCCTAATCTTAAACCTTTCTTGATTTCTGCATCAGTTAGTTCTCCGCCTTCTAAATACTTCTCCATTAATTCATCATCTTGTTCAGCAGCAGCTTCAATCATGGCTGCTCTAAATTCCTCTGCTTTATCTTTTAAGTCAGCAGGAATATCTGTTTCTTCGATATCTTTTCCAAGGTCGTCTTTGTGGATGAATGCTCTCATCTTAATTAAATCAACGATACCTTTGAAAGTATCTTCAGCTCCAATTGGTAATTGTATAGGAACTGGGTTTGCATGTAATCTATCTCTAATTTTGTTTACAACGTTGTAGAAGTCTGCACCTGTTGTATCCATTTTATTAACATATGCAAGTCTTGGAACGTTGTATTTGTTAGCTTGTCTCCAAACTGTTTCTGATTGAGGTTGAACTCCATCTTTAGCTGTGAATACTGCAACAGATCCGTCAAGTACTCTTAAAGAACGTTCAACTTCAACTGTAAAGTCAACGTGGCCTGGTGTATCAATAATATTGATTCTATGGTTTTTCCAGAAGCATGTAGTAGCAGCAGAAGTAATTGTGATACCTCTTTCTTGCTCTTGCACCATCCAGTCCATAGTAGCAGCACCGTCGTGAACTTCACCGATTTTATGAGTCTTACCTGTGTAGAATAATATACGCTCTGTTGTTGTAGTTTTACCTGCATCAATATGAGCCATTATTCCGATATTTCTAGTTTTTTCTAGAGAATATTCTCTTTTTCCGGTAGCCATCTATGTGTTTCTCCTTTCTCTTATAGTTGTTTATTAAATCTTACCATCTGTAATGTGCAAATGCTTTGTTAGCTTCTGCCATCTTATGAGTATCTTCTTTCTTCTTGAAAGCTCCACCCATGCTATTTGTAGCATCGATAATTTCGTTTGCAAGTTTTTCAGACATTGTTTTTTCGTTACGAAGTCTAGCATATCTTACTAGCCATCTTAAACCTAATGCTTGTCTTCTATCAGCTCTAATTTCTATTGGAACTTGATATGTAGCACCACCAACACGTCTAGCTTTAACTTCAAGTACTGGCATAATGTTGTTCATAGCTTCATCAAATGCAGCTAGAGGTTCTTTTCCAGTCTTTTCTTTAACGATATCGAATGCACCATATACGATTTTTTGAGCTACAGATTTTTTACCACTTTCCATTACGTTGTTGATTAGTTTTGTAACTAATTTTGAATTGTAAACTGGATCAGGGATAACTTCTCTTTTAGCTATATAACCTTTTCTTGGCACTGTTCTTCCCTCCTATTAAAAATTCTAGTATGCACATATACCGCATACAAAGGTACTCTGGAAGTCTTTTTTACTATTATTCAAAAAGCTTCCCGCAAGTGCGCTTATATATCTAACTTAATATCTATAATAAGCACAACTTCATTTTAGTTTTTACGCCTTCTTTGGCTTCTTAGCACCATATCTTGAACGTCCTTGCATTCTGTCTTTAACTCCAGCAGTATCAAGAGTTCCTCTGATGATATGGTAACGAACACCTGGAAGGTCTTTAACTCTTCCTCCTCTTATAAGAACAACACTGTGCTCTTGTAAGTTGTGTCCAACACCTGGAATATAAGCTGTAACTTCTTGAGTATTTGTTAATCTAACTCTGGCTACTTTTCTTAAAGCTGAGTTTGGCTTTTTAGGTGTAGTAGTTTTAACAACTGTGCAAACGCCTCTTTTTTGTGGGGCAGATTGGTTAGTAACTCTTTTTAATTTTGAGTTATAACCTTTTTGCAAAGCTGGAGCTTTAGATTTAGAAGTTTTGTCTTTTCTTCCTTTTCTAACTAGTTGGTTAATCGTTGGCATTTAATTTTTCACCTCCTGTGCTTAATTATAGATAAGAATTTTAATATTCTTGTAACCCTTACTTCCCTAAGAGTTTCGCCATTGCACAACTATGGCACAATAACGTAATATATTTTAGCACCCGGCTTGTTTTAAGTCAAGCAAAAATGTGTAAAAAATATGTAAAAATAAAGCATTTGCGAGTTTAAAATTTAATCCATTTTTAGCATAAAAAAACGATGGCAAAAAAGCCATCGTTAAAACTTAAAAGACTAGTACAAAGAACCTGATTACGTAAAAGGCAATAATGCCAAACAAAACAAGTCCCAGTACCCTTCTTACTGTATATGGAATTAAAAACCATAGAAATGAAATTCCATACACAACGCCTCTGAACAAAAAGCCCACAAGCCGTATCACTATTGCTACGGCGATCAAGGCTAAGATTACCCTAAGGGGAACACCCAAAAGGAGAGCAATGATAGCGTACCACATAGTGATACCTCCTTATAAAATTTAAGTTTAGTATATTTTACCACATTTTTCCGCTTTTTGCAAGGGTTTGAGGGCTTGCAATCGCTTATTTGCAGTTATTGCAATATGGACATCTAGCGCATCCATCTCCTTTTTTAATGAATTTCGAAACAATTATACATGCTAAAACAATAACAATAGCAAGAATTATAACTAAATTTGCCCAGTTTATTGCTCCACTTTCAATCCTACTTCCAATTTGATATACAATTGTAGCTAAAATCCATGCACAAGAAGTCTGGAATAATACGGCCTTTAACATTCTTTTTGTAGAACCAAGTTCTCTTTGCATTGCACCTATAGCACCAAAGCAAGGAGCACTAAATAAGTTAAATACCATAAATGCATATGCTGCAGCTGCTGTAATGCCAGCAAATGGAGTTCCATCTGCAAAAATTTCGCTTCCTTCTTCAACATCTTCTGCAAGTCCTGCAATAACCGCCATAGATGATACTACTTGTTCTTTTGCAACTAAACCTTGAATGGCCGAAACTGTTGCTCCCCAATTGTTTTGTCCAAGCATAGGATAAAATACCCAAGACACTGTTTTTCCTATCGACGCTAACATACTATCTTCTATATCAACACCATATTCCATTCCAAATGAAAATGATAATAAAAACCAAATTACTATTGAACAAACTAGTATTACTGTTCCTGCTCTTTTTATAAATGCAATTACCTTATCGAACACATCTTTTGCCACATATTTTGCACTTGGTACTTTGTATTCCGGAAGCTCAGAAATATATGAACTACTTACATGTTTAAATTTAGTTCTAGAAAGAATAAACGCTGAAATAATAATTACTATAATCGCAAAGAAATACAATGATGCTGAAACTATTCCAGAATTTTTATCAAAGAAGTATCCTGCAAATAGTGATATTATTGGAAGCTTTGCACTACAAGGAATAAATGGAACTAATATACTTGTCATTTCTCTTTCATCTTGATTTTCTATAATTCTAGTTCCCATTATTCCAGGAACAGAGCAACCAGAACCTACAATAAACGGAATTAAGCTTTTTCCACTCATACCAAGTTTTCTAAATAATTTATCAAATAATAATGCTATTCTAGACATATAGCCTGTTGTTTCCAAAAGAGATATGCATAAAAATAGTATTATAAGTTGTGGAATAAAACCTAAAACTGCTCCAACCCCTGCAATTATACCATCTACAACTAAGCTTACAGCCCAATCTGAAGCACCTGCATTTTCAAGTGAAGTTCCTACCCACTCACCAAATGCATCCATATTGTCTGCTACCCAATCTACAGTACTTGAACCTACTACACCAACCGATAAAAAATAAACTAAAAACATTACTACTACAAAAATTGGAAATGCAATCCATTTATTTAAGAATACTTTGTCTAATTTATCTGAAATTGTTTCAACAACTTCTTTTTCTTTTACGCACTCTTTCTTAGTTTTTTCAATGAATGAATATCTTTCAGAAGCAATTATTTCTTCTAAATCAGTATCATAATTCTTTTCTAATTCTTTCTTAATGTTATCAATAGCATCATTGTTATATTCTTTAAATCTCGCATCTGATTCTAATAGTTTGACTGAAATAAATCTCTTATGCTCTTTTGATAAATCATTAGAAATTTTTTCTATACTCTTTTCTATGTTTTCATCATATATTTTTACTCTTGTTAAATCTTCTTTTTTATCGATTTCTTTTATAATTTCGTCAATGCCAGTTTCCTTTAATGCAGAGATTTTAAAAACTTTAGCACCTAATTTTTCTTCAAGCTTTTTCTCATCAATTGCTATGCCCCTCTTCTCAAGCAAATCTGCCATATTAAGTGCAATTATTACTTTGCAATCAAGTTCCATTAATTGTGTTGTTAAATACAAACTTCTTTCTAATGATGTAGCATCAACGATATTGATTATTACATCTGGCTTATCATCAAAAACAAATTTTCTCGATATTTCTTCTTCAATGCTATAAGGACTTAAAGAATAAATTCCAGGTAAGTCCGTAATCTCGTGTTTTGTTCCTTTTATTGTTCCAGTCTTTTTTTCAATTGTTACACCTGGCCAATTTCCAATCTTTGCATTCATACCAGTTAAGTAATTAAATAATGTTGTTTTTCCGCTATTTTGATTTCCTACTAATGCAATTTTCATTATTTAATCACCTCCACTTCAATTTGTTTTAAGTCACTTTTACTGATACACAATTCATAATCTCTTAATTTAATATCAATTGGATCTCCAACAGGTGCTTTTTTCTTTATTTCAACTTCCGTACCTCTTGTAAGTCCCATATCTAAAAGATGCCTGCGAATTTCTTTGTTTTCAAAGTTAAGCTTTAATATTCTCGCTTTTTGTCCAACGTTTAATTCACTTAAAAACATATACATCCCCCTCTAAACTTGAAATATATTTCAACTTTCAAAACTATTATATAAATCACCAATAATAAAGTCAACTAAAGTTGAAAGTTATTTCAAGTTTTGTTGACTTGTTTTTATATTTTATTTATACTATGCTATAATAAATAGAGGTGATTAATGGTTATGAAAGAAACTAAATTAAGACAACCTACGCAAAAAAGAGCCATAGAAAAAAAGCAAAAAATACTAGAATGTGGCTTTAATTTAATATGTGAAAAAGGCTATCATAGCATTGATTGTATAGAAATTGCCCAAGCAAGTGGAGTATCAACCGGAACAGTATATCAATATTTTAAAGACAAAAGAGATATCTTCTTGCAGGGACTTAAAAATTATTCTGATTCGTTGTTATTTCCTATTTTGGAGTATAAAGATAAACCGATAAAAAAAGATGGCCTTACTACATTTTTCAAAAAATTAATAAAAAGTACTATCAGTGTTCATACTTTTTCTGAATCTGCTCACGAAGAAATAATGTCTATGAGGCATTCAGATAAAGAAGTAAATAAAATATTTCAAGATTTTGAAATTCAAGCTACTGATGTTTTGGTAGATATATTAGAATCAAATAATTTTGAAACAAAAAACATATATGAAAAATCTCATATTATTATAGGATGGATTGATAATTTGTGTCATGAAGTTGCTTATCATAAACATCCTGATTTAAATTACAATAAGATGATAGATATTGTTGTTAATTCTATTGTTCAACTCCTTAACTAAAAAAGTCGCCAAATGATTTGGCGACTTTTTATTAACCTTGTAAATTACTTAGTGCTTGGTCAACTGCAGCAGTAAGTGGTATATCTTCCCCTTCGCTACGATTTGCAAGTTCTCTTTGTCTTTTAATTCTTTTTTCTTCTTTTACTCTTCTAGCATTTTCTTCAATCCTAGATTTTAAAGCAGCTCTCTTATTAGGTTCTTCAAGCCAACATGAATATTGAAGATAAGCAATAATATCCTTTGTTTCTTGACGAACTTGATCAGTTAGAGGCTTTGAAAAATCTATATCTGGTTCATATCCAAACTTTCTTTCAAGTTTAAAAAGTTGAAGTAAATTTTGAGGAACCTTTCTTTTATAATCATCACCAAGCCAATTTAAAATTGTATAAACTTCTGAATAAGCATATCTTTTATTAAAGTTCAAATCCATTTTTTTAGTCTCCTTATTTAAGATTATTTATTACTTACTCTCCTAGATTTTCATGTCCTTTTTCATCATTACTTAACTCAATTTCTTCATCAAGTTGTTGAGACATCTCATCAAAAGGCACTTGCCCTTCCATTGAAAGTCCCATAATCATACTTTCTTTTGATGGTTCCCCTTCACTTAAAGCTTCCATTTCAACCTCCGCAGAAATTTCACCAATAGTTTCTTCTAATGTTTCCATTCCTTTATTTGGTGTTGGATTTTGTTCCATTATCTCACGTTTGATATTATCTACAATTGCTCCTCTTATAATAGCATCATTAATATCTATTCCTTTTAAATCTGCTTTAATTCTACCTTTATATCTATGGAATTCATCTCTTACTTGAGATGAAAACTCACTACTTATCTCTTTTATATATAACTTCATTGCAACCGCTTCTTTAGTATCTCCAAGTGTTTCAGCAAAATCTTCCATTGCTCCACTTGCAAAACTATCATAAGGTCGTAATATTGCAAGAGCCATTAATGGGCCATTATTATTAATAACAGACTTTATTCTTTCTGCTAAAAATTGATAGCCTTTTTCTTTAGTTTGTTGTTTTAAACTATCTGGCATATCTTCTATAAACATTGGAACATCAATAAGTGATGTGTCTGGAACATCTTCTTTACCAGGTTCTACTCCTTTAGTTCCCACTTCATTTATTTGATAACCTACATATGTATTTCCAAGTGCCATCATATGAATATCTTCAAATCCAGCCATTCTGCCATCTGGCATTTTAAATGCTTCTCCCATTTTTTTATCCAAAAATTTTGGATCTAACAAATCTGTTGGGTCTGCACACTTTAAATATGCCATATCAATTTTCTTTTGAATATCTGTTGGTAAATTTTTATAAACATCTGTAGCCTGTAAAGTTTCAAGCATTCTTTCGCCCGTTAAGTAATACTTTTCTTCGTAATACTTTTTAATGATTTTTTCTTTCTCTTTAGGACTGCCTACATCTTCGGTTAACTCTTCTATTTTTTCTTTGTCTTCAGGGTCTTTAATTTCTGAAGCGAATGGTAAAAGCTCTTCATCTTGCTTTTCTTTTAACTCATCTTTTGTTTCATCACTTATAACTTCCAAAGTTCCATTTAGTGTAGCATCTATTTCTTTTGGATTAATAATTTTAACTTCTTTAACAAGCTTAACCTTGTTTAAAAACTCATAAAAATTTTCATCAAAAGTTTCAAATTGGCTTCCTGTATTTAATGCCATCTCTGCAAGTATTGTATCTCTATATGATAAAGTCGTAGATAACTTTTTAATTTGATCAATTAATTCTTTATCGTTCACATCTACTTTACCAATAAGAAGTTCATCTAGTTGAACTGGGTCTTTCTCATTAGCAGTTCCCTTTTTAGCATCAATAATCTTTTTTAATAAGCCAATTGATTCTCTGTTTTCTTTATTAAGTGTAATAGTGTATAGCATTCTTTCTTTTTTTACTTCTTCCTCTGCCATATCTTTTCACCCTCCATGTTTCTTTTGTATTTTTACTCCTCATCAGAAAGTTTTGCAGCCATATCCGCAGCATTTAGAGCATCTATCATATCATCCAAATCTCCATTTAAGAAATCATCAATTCTATAAATACTTAGATTTATTCTGTGATCTGTGATTCTTCCTTGTGGAAAATTATATGTTCTAATTTTTTCACTTCTATCTCCACTACCTACTTGGCTCTTACGATTGGCAGCTTGTTCTAAAGTTTGTTTTTCAAGCTCTGCTTCATATAATTTTGAGCGAAGCATTTTCATTGCTGTTTCTCTATTTTGAATTTGTGAACGCTCTGTTTGGCATTCAACAACTACTCCTGTTGGAATATGTGTAATTCTAATTGCAGATTCAGTTTTATTAATATGTTGTCCACCTGCACCTGAAGAACGGAACGTATCAACTTTTAAATCTTCTGGTTTTATTTCTACTTCTACATCATCAACTTCTGGTAAAACGGCAACAGTTGCTGTAGATGTGTGAATACGTCCTGAAGCTTCTGTTTCAGGAACTCTTTGAACTCTATGAACTCCACTTTCAAATTTAAGTCTCGAATAAGCACCTTTACCCATGATGTTAATTGTGGCTTCTTTTATACCACCAAGTTCTGTCTCATTAAGATTTATTACTTCAAACTTCCATCTTTTCTTTTCTGCATACATCATATACATTCTATATAAATCACCAGCAAACAAAGAAGACTCTTCGCCTCCTGCTCCGCCTCTAATTTCCATGATAACATTTTTTTCATCATTAGGATCCTTCGGAACCAATAACATTTTTAATTCTTCTTCTATTTTTGGTAATTTTTCTTTTAGCTCATTTAATTCTTCTTGAGCTAAATCATGCATCTCTTTGTCATTTAAAAGTTCTTTTAATTCTTCCTCACTTGCTTTTGCATTTTTATATTCTCTATATTTTTCTACAATCGGAGTAATGTCTGAATGCTCCTTCATGAGTTTTTTCCATTCGTTTTGATCTGCTATGACTTCAGAATCTGATATTTTTGCATTTAATTCTTCATAGCGCTTTTCAACATTTTCTAGTTTGTCAAACATTTCTATAAACACCTCATCAACAATTTAACATAAAAATGCATTATTTACAACAAAAAATGGATGACTTTTCACCCATTTTTGCTATTTAATACATCATATATCTCTTTTTTATGGCCTGTTCTGCTTCCATTAAGCTTATAAAACTGAATAATGCCATAACCAGGATACTCGTTTCCTTCTATTATACATGGCCCATTTTTAGAAAAAGCGACGTCCCATCCTATATAACGAACCTTTGGAAGCATCATAGCAGCTTGCTTGCACATATCAAAAGCTTCTTGAACTTTTGGAATTTTTACTTCAGAAAAGGTTTTGTTAGTTAGCGGATGCGCTGTAAAAACATTGCCATAATCATCAACGACATTACTATTAATTTTTCCATCTTCACCCAAACTAAAATATAAATCATCAGTGCAACCAATTACATCTTCACTTCCTTTATTTACTCTTAATGCATTCCCTAATATATGTACTTCTCCATCTTTATATAAAGTAACAACTCTAAAAGAATTTACAACATAAGGATTTATTTCATTAAGTTCTTCACTTTGAACAATAGCTTCTTCAATCAAAAACTGTTTGTTTTCAGATAATTCTTTATACATTTTTTTGAAATCACACTTTTTATCATATGTAATTTTCTTTACTCCATGTCCGCCATATCCATTAATAATTTTTGCAAACACAACTTGCTTTTCTCTAGCAAATTCTTTTAAATCATTTGCATTCTTTTCTCTTAAATCAATAAAATCTCTTTTAATGAATTCTTTAAACATATTGTTAAATACTAACTTATCACTAAGTTTTTTAGTTTCTTCTTTATCATTTAATTTCTTTAATATTTGATAATAAGATTTTGAAGTTACAAAAGTCTTTTTCTCTTTACGAGTTAGATTAATATAATCTCCTCTAAAATAATCTGTATAACCCACACCGTACAATAATAGATTTTTTATCCAATCTAGTTTTATATATGTTTTAGATTTACCAGTATTTTTAGAAATAATATCAATATGCTTTTTAAATCTTTCACTATCAAATTTCTTTAATCTTTTGATTATATATAAATATAACCCCAAATCACTTCACCCTTTAACTTGCTTTAGCATTCTTTTTAAATTTACCAATTATTTTTTGAATAAAATCTTCACCCAGTACCAATTTCATAGTACCAATTTTATAAGTAATTAGCATATAAATTCCAATTGAAATTAATCCAAAAACACCCAAAACTAAAATTGAATGTAATCTTCCATTAAGCTCTGGCATAATTAGTTTTAATCCAAATATTACAGCTACCATAATAAGCGTAGAAACGCATATTTGAAATAATGCTTTAAATGTTGATTTATATTCCAATTCATACTTCTTTTTAGCACCAAATAAAATGATTAAAATAGACGTTGTTAATCCCACTGCTGTGGCAATTGTAGTTCCAATATATGCATCTACTCCAAGTTTATTTAACAATAAAACAAGTGGAATGTCTAGCATAATATTAATAATAATTCCTGTGATTGTGTTAATATACACAAGTTTGTAGTTTTTCATGCCTTGAAGCATCATATCCATAACCATTTGTAAGCTAAAGAATATGCTTACAATAGCATTTGCACCCAAAACTAGTCCTCCATAGTAAGTTGCAGTATAAAAAATATTATAAATAGGAGTACCAAATTGTGATATAAAAACTGCAAGAGGAATAGTAATATACAAAATTGTGCTCATTGCTTGATTAAATTTTGAGTTTAATTCTTTTTTATCATTATTCACAAAAGAATTTACTATAAAAGGAATAATACTTAGACACATACTAACGGCTATTGAATTAATAACCATACAAATTTTAGGTGCCCATGTTACAACAACACTTGCAATAACCTCACACTCTCCAGCACTATATCCAACTTTTAAAAGGGCCGTCATAAGTAGTTTTAAATCTATGATGTTATAAATATTTTGAGAAGCTGCAATTATTATAACTGGAATTGCTCTTGCTGCAATTTTCTTAATTATCTCCTTACTACTAACAGTAGAGTCTTTATAAGAAGTAACACCTTCATTAAATTGAGCTTTATTTTTTGCAATTTTTAATTTTAAATACAAATATGCGCATAAGCCACCTAGTACTGTTCCAGAAAGAGTTATAGCAACACCTATAGGAATTCTATAGTGTAAAACATTTATTGCAACATAAGAACCAACTAATGCAACACCTACTCTTACAATTTGCTCAATCAATTGACTTGTAGAAGAAGCATATGCATAACGATTTCCTTGAAGATATCCTCTTGTAATACTTAAAAACGGTATAACCAATAAGCAAAACGAAATAGTTCTAATAACTAAAACAACACTTGGTATTGAAGCTTCATTAATATCACTTACAAAAAATAATGCTAAAGGTTTTGCAAGTAAAAACATAAAAGCAAATGCTGTAAATGAAATAATTGTTATTAATTTATTAGCAACTTTAAAAGTATATTCTCTTTCGTTAAACATCTTCAAAGCATTAAATTCTGCAATAATTATACTAATTGCTGTTGGAATTCCACTTGTAGAAATATCTAAAAATAATGTATAGACTTGGTATGCATAACCATATAGCACACCGCCTTCTTCTCCAATTATTGCTCTTAATGGAATAACGTAGATTGCACCTATTATCTTAGTAAGCAAAATAACAAAATATGCAAATAATGTGCCTTCAACAAATTTATTTTTTTTCATAAAATCTCCAACTCTTTAATAGAGGCAACTATTTGTTAGTTGCCTCATCTTAAAAGCTTTATTGTCCAAATTTTTCTGCACTTCTTACTGATATTAGTAATGCTTGTTCTCTTGTTGCATTACCAGTTACACCAAATTTATTGTCTCCAATTCCTTTTATAATTTCAACACTAGACATGAAATAAATTGAATCTTTTCCCCAATCTTGCATTTCCTCATCATCAGCAAATTTTGCTACATTTTCTAAATCTACATATGTATCTACACCCGCATAGGAAAGCGTTCTTGTCATCATAGTTGCCATTTGTTCTCTTGTAATTAGAACATCTGGATCAAAAGTATCTTCACCAGTACCAGCAGTAATACCTATTCCATATGCTTTTAAAACTTCCTCATCACTTGTATCTACAAATGGATTATAGTCATAAGGTTCAACTTTTTGATTTGTTAACTTTTCAAATAATTTAACTGCTACATGAGCAAATTCTAATCTTGTAATACTAGTTGTTAAATCTTGACTATCAAAAATTGTAGGAATTAATCCTGCTTCATTAGATTTATTTAATTCCTCTGTTGCCCAATCAGAACATGTTCCAAGATTTATAGTTTCAACAACAAATCCCGTTTCTTCTGGTTCTGTTGTTGGCTCTGGCTCAGGTTCAACATATTCTGGATCGTCTGGTGTTGGTTCTGTAACAGGTGTTTTAACATCTACTAGCTTTAATGTAATCATCTTTGATTGTCTAATACCTGAATCACATGCCATTTCACAAACATATCTATAACCATCATAGGTTTTGTTTAAGTTTTCAAGTTTTAATGTATTTGACTTTTGACCAGCAATTGGTTGTAAAGTGTTCTTTTGAATATTTGTATTTCTATTCCATTGATATCTTGTAGCGCCTTCAGCATCTACAAATAATTCAACTGTTTCTCCAAGAAGATATTCAACAATTTCTGGAGATTGAGACTTAATAACTATTTTGTCTGTGAAATCACAAACATATTCTAAAGTAAAATAACATTGATTATCATTAACACGTTTTACAGTAATATTTTCAAGCTCTTTACCATTTATAATAAGTTCTGGTGAAGAATCCCAAATTTCACCTTGATTTAATGTGATTCTAACTTGAAGATAATACTCTTCTCCATAAACTGCAGCAAGTCCGTGCATTTCTTTTACATCTGTTTCTACTATTTCATCATCTTCTGTAGAACCTTCTCCAACTTCATACTCTATGTAGTACCATCTTAAAGCTTCAATTTTGCCAGGAAATGAGTCTTCTAATTTACCAGTATTTTTTATCATTCCACCAGCTGCTGGTAATGTAACCCCATTTAGATTAACCTTTTGAATCATTGATGCTTCGCCTTCGCTTGTCATGGTAACATCTGAACCTTTAATAGCAAAAAGTTGATTTAATGTTGTAGTATTTCCATAGAAAAATTTGTTAGCACCTTTATTAATTCTAACTCCGCTTTCAACCCAGTTAATGACTTTAGCATCAACCGTATTACACAAATATGCAGATTTATTATCTCTTGAAGATTGAATTGTCATGTTAGATACGTGGCAGGTAAGTTTTGAATTATAATCAACTACTTCTGCAAAATCTACAAAAGTTCCTCCTAAAATTGTTAAATTATTTATAGAATTATTATCATTTTCCATAGAGAAAAATGAAGTATCATTATATGTATCTTCTGAAGTTTGTATAAATGTTCCACCTTCAACAGTAATATCCACAGTATAAAAAACTAAAGAGCCTTTAATACCAATATTAGCTACTTTTCCTCCAAAAGTAATACCACCATTACCTACAGAATCTTTAAAGGTAAGATTATATATACTTGCGGTCTTTTTAGCGGCCGTAGCTAAAATTGAAATACCACCATCATTAATAGTTATCATATGACCATTAAAGTCTATTGAACTTTCAACATTTGTAGCATTCAAAATAACAGATGTGCCTTTATCTATTGAAAAATCTTCATCAACAATATAAGTTCCTGATTTAGTTAATGCAGTTTTAAAACTTGCGGCATCTGTGATTGCGCTCATTCCCTCTTCATCTGCAAATGCCAATGAAAAAAGCAATAAAAAAGCAAAAACTATAATAAAACTTGATTTTAAAACTGACTTTTTAGTCATCAAAATCCCCCTCTTCTTTTGTCTTCATAAATATATAAAAATCCATTATTAATAATATCAAACTATAATATTTATTGCAAATTAATAATTCTTTACAAAATCATTTTCAAAGCCACTTTGAGTCCCATATAGCCTTGACCAGTTAACATAAATGTGGTATAATATTATTGTTGAAAAATCTTATTATTTAAGGAAAAACAAATGTTTTTCCTAATAACTATTAAAAGGAGTATCTGAAAATGAGAAAAGGATTTATTGGCATTCTTCTTATCATCGCACTGGCAGTATCAGCCTTTGGCATTAAGCTCACTATTGATTCCTACGAAAGACGGAATCAGCGAAGCGAAGCTGTTCGTGTAGCTTTGGAGACCTTGAATGCTAGGGTTGAGCCCGAAATTGAAGCTCAAATTGAAGAAGCTGTGACAGACATCCCTGAAATAGAAGTAATCCCTTCTGTTTCGAGATATGAGCTGCCAAGCAATGAAATTGAGCCCTATGAGGCTGTAACTCTTGGCGATTTTTTTGTACGCAATGATACAAATGCCATCATTGCGACTACATTCCCCGGTGATACCGTCCAAGTTCTTGGCACTTATAATGCTGAGAGAATTTTGGTTAGGTATAACGGAATGGAAGGTAGCATCCTTAACAAGGTGTTACCTGCAAAAAATGTTGCTATCTGCATCAACGAATTAAATCTTCGTGATGAAAATGGTAACATTATTGTACTTATTCCTCGCGGAGAGCTTGTCACTCCATTGGAGCCTATCAATCTTTCGAATGAAAGAACGCAGGTTAAATGGAATGGCAAGGTTGGAACAGTCCTAACAGAAGGACTGCAAAGGAGCTTCGTTTTGATTGATATCGACAATCAATTTGTGGCTCTCTACATAGAAGGCGACCATTTTGTTTCCGGTAAAACCGTTACCGGAAATACCAGCACTGGACGCGATACTCCAAGAGGTCTCTACTATCTCTTGGATAGAGATAAGGATAGAGATCTTGTAGGACCCGACTGGTCTGCACACGTCAAATACTGGATGCCTTTTGCAATAAATGGCAAAATTGGCATGCATGACGCGAGCTGGCGAACAGAGTTCGGCGGTGAAATTTATAAAACCGCCGGTTCTCACGGATGTGTAAATCTGCCAGAAAAATTAGCAGAAACTATCTTTGAGAATATCTACGTCGGATTCCCAATAGTAGTTAAGTGATCAACGAAAAAGCACCCTTTTATAGGGTGCTTTTTATTATTTTATTTTGCAAATTTTTCTGCACTTCTTACAGATATTAGTAAAGATTGTTCTCTTGTAGCATTTCCTAGAACACCAAATTTATTATCGCCCATACCTTTGATTATATCGATACTTGACATATAGTAAATTGATTCTTTACCCCAGCTGTGCATCTCTGCATCATCATCAAATTTTTTAACTTTTTCTAAATCTACTTTTGTGTCAATTCCAGCTTTTGAAAGTGCTCTTGTCATCATTGTAGCCATTTGCTCACGAGTAATTAATAAGTCTGGTTCAAAAGTTGTTGCACTCATACCTGCTGTAATTCCTACATTGTAAGCTTTTAATACTTCCTCATCCTTTGTATCTGTAAATGGATTATCAGATACTTTCTTTGCTGTCTTTCCAGAAACTTTTTCATATAATTTAACTGCAACATGTGCAAATTCTTTTCTTGTAATATTTTGTGTTAAATCTTCTTTATCAAAAATAGTTGGAATTAATCCAGCATTATTAGCTTTTGTTAACTCATCTAATGCCCATGAAGAAGCCTTTGCCCAAACGATTGTCTCAACTTTTTCTTCTTGTTTTGTCTCTTCTGGTTTAGTTTCTTCTTTCTTCTCAACTAGTTTTAATGTAATTGTTTTTGTATAAGCAATTGATTTATCTTTAGCAGTTAATCTACAGTTGTATTGTGCTCCGTCTAAATCTGCTGTTGCTTTTGAAATTACATATTCACTATTTGTTGCACCTGTAATTGTAGATGGGGCAAATTTTTGCTTTACTCCTCCAGTTACTGAAAACTTGCTCCATTGATAACTATCAACGCCTGTTGCTTTTACAAATAATTTAACATCTTCACCTTCTACGAATTCTACTGTTTCTGGTGATTGTTCTTGTATTTTAATTGTTGCACTTTCTGGGACTATATAATTCCATACGAAACCATATAATGTACTACCAAAAGAATCATTATGAATTCTTGTGTCTTGTGTTTTTCCATTTAATGTAGCATTAGGCTCTTTATATTCATATCCGCTATTTAATTTTACCTTAATATATAATCCAACATTATCTCCTTTTGATGCCTCGCCACCAATATTTTTTTGGAACATTGTAAAATTGGCTGATTCAATTTCTCCTGGGAATCCAGATTTTAATTTTACATCTTGAGGATTATAATCTTGTCCAGCTGTTGGAAATACATAATCTTCAAATTCAACTTTAGTTACATATTTTATTTGAGATGCAGCTAATGATCCACCTGCTTTATATGTTGTATCAAAGAATAGGCTTCCACCTAATCCTGCTTTTGTAGCTGTTTTTCCATCAATCTCAATCCTGCAATCATCAGCAACGCTAACATCACTAGGAATTGGGAAAATATATCTTACAGTATATGATTTTTCTGCTTGAGCTATTTCGTCATATTGTTGCCATACAGCATAAGGTTTTGTAGTATCACTTGGTGTTGATTTACTAATAGAGTATGTTTTAAAAGTTGTATCTAAATCTGTTTTCAATTGGAAAGTTGTTGGAAGAGCTTTTCCTTCTTCAACATTTCCATCTATTAGAATAACTATTAATCCTAATACTTTTTTGCCATCTGGTGTTGTAGCAGTTGAAGATTCGCCACCTTCTAGATAATCACCTTTACCATGGGCATTTGATAATCTTCCACCAGCAACACTAAATGATTTAGAAGCTGACATTTTATCCAAAGAAGAAACAGATTTTTGAACTCCTACAGCACTATTATTGATGTATACAGAAGTAATTTGACCAAAACGGTCTCCTGTCTTTCTATTTAAATCAAAAGAAACCGTATATGTACCACCTGATGTAATTTTTTCTGTATTTGCTAAAACTTTACCATTTGAATCCTTCCATACAATGTTGCTAACAGTAATGTCATTACCTGCACTTATGTCTGTAGGAACCACTTTGTTAAATGATGGTTCAGTCATAGTAACATAAATATTAGCACGTGTATGAGTAGCTACAACGTCTGCAAAGCAAACACAAGAAAGCGCAAAAACAAGCATCATAATGCCAGTTAAAACTAATAGTTTTTTCATTAAAAATCCTCCTTTTTATTCGTTCCGAATTACTCGGATTGTTAATCATATCTAGTCTACTATCTTGAATTATTATAGTCAAGGAACGGAAAATATTTTTGAATTAATTATTAAATTTTTAAAGAAAAATATCTTTATAAAACTAGATATTAACTATATTAAAATTCTTCAAGCCATTATATGCAAAAACTTTAATTTGTCTATTACATTCTTTATAATCAAAAAACTCCAACACAAAGTTGGAGTTTTAATTTTGGAGCAGGTAGGCGGTGTCTACACGCTATAAATATTGATTTTTTGCGGGTTTCCAAAAGTGGTGTCACTTGGAAACGTGCTTGGAAATTCAATTATTCAAGTATTTTTCTCCGTTCTTGATGATTTAATCATCAATTTTTTTAATTATACAACTTGTGTCAAAATTGTCAAACCACCCCCTCTGCATACCTATCAAATTTAGCCATCTCAGTCCTCTTAAAATCGTCTTGAGCCTCCGCGTATATATCCATAGTAGTTTGTATATCTGCATGACCTAGAAAGCCTTGTAGGGCTTTTACATTGATTCCAGCTTCAACACATCTTGTAGCAAAAGTGTGCCTTAAAGAATGAAGTGATACCTTTTTAATTTTTAACTTTTCACAAATTCTTCGAAGTTCACTATTAGTCATACTACGATTTATAATACTTCCATCTTCCTTGCAAAACAGAAGATTTCTATCATTGGGAATCATATTAGCTATTGCTTCTTTAAGAACAGGTTCACATTTACTATTAATTACAATAGTCCTTTTGCCATTACTTGTTTTAGTTTTACCAATAACAGGATTTCCATTAATATCAACCGATATAGTTTTATTGATTGTTAAAAGTTTATTTTTTAAATCTATGTCATTCTTTGTAAGAGCAAATATTTCTCCACCTCGTAGACCAGTATATAGTGCAATCAAATAGATATTTTTGTATAATGCACCACTTGATAAAATGTAATTAATAAAAGTGTTTTCTTCATCTAAGGTTAGTGCTGATACTTCCTTATCATCTTTGATGCTTTTAGGAACTTTAATGCAATGATATCCCTCAAAGAAACTTTCTTTTACGAACCCTTCATATATGGCAATAGAGTAGACTTTCTTAAGAATATGATATTCTTTAAAAATAGTTGAGTTAGAAAGAAGTCTTTCTCCAACTAAAAATTCTTCAATATCTTCTCTAGTAACTTTATCAATAGGCTCTTTTGCCCAAGGTTCATTTTCAAATCGTTTAATAACTTCTTTGTTTCTCAAAAAAGTACTTTCCCTAATTTCACCTGTACGGAGTTTATCCTTTTCGTTTTGAATTGCCATTTCATAAATTGATTTAGCTTTTCTAACAATTCTTTTAGTAATTCCATTAGCACAATCCTTTTTAAATTGCATTGCTTTAAATATTGCTTCTTCTTCTGAACTAGATGAAAAAGATTTTCTAATTGGATTACCTTTGGAATCGTGTCCAACTACAACAGATGTTTTGTACTGCACTGATTTATAGAATTTGTCGCAGCTTTCTAAATTTTCACAATTTTTACAATCTCCACATTTTCTCATCAACTTTGTGTTAGTTCTGTTTAGACAAAAATCTTTGTGATTACAATTCTTGCAAATATCACAAATAGGTAAGTCTTTGTTAAACCTTTCCACTTTAATTAAATACATTCCTTTAGTAATTTTGTTATTTTCTTTCAAATTTCTCCTCCAACCTTTCCTGGAATCAGAGAGATCGTTTTCTTTTCTAAATCTATCAAAAGCTTCTTTTGATACTAGTTTTGTTCTTCCAATAGTAAGACAAGGAAAACTAGGGGAGTTCATAATGTCATTGCATTTATCTCTCCCAATTTTTAGTATCTCGCAGATGTCTTTAGGATTGTACATCGTAATATTTCCTACTTTAATCATTTCTCTGACCTCCATATTTTTAATATAGGTTGAATATAAATAATAAAAGTTTATTTAACAAACGTGCGATTTGAAGAAAATTTGCATACTTGACAAAGCAAAAAGCAACTACAAAAAAACAGCAACTAAAAATAGCGCCGTTTATTCATAAAAATCTTAATTCTTTGTTTGAGAATATTTAAATGTAGTAGTGGGATTTAAAAAGAATAATAATTAACATGAATAAAACTAACTATAACTTTTTGAAAAAATGCATCGATGAAATGATGCTTAAATAGAATGTAAGAGAAAGAACAATTACACTTTCTCGCCGACATTTTAAAATGGTTCAAAATGTATGTCAATATGTTTTTATAAATTTATGCTAAAAATGTGACACATCGTTAACATAATTTGAAAAGCTGATTAAATATACAAAATAAATTAGTGTGATATAATAAATAAAAGGAGCTAATCATTATATAGGAGTTTGTTATGAATTTAGAGGATAATAAGGATATAATGCAAAGGTATAACGAATACTACGAGGCTAATGAAAAAATAAGAAACGAAAAACGTAAAAAAGAACGAAGAAAATATATTATTTTCAACATTGTTAGATATAGCTTAATAGTTTTTATTATTCTTGCTATTGTATATCCAATTTTTAAAGAAACGAAAGAATATAAAGATGTTTTCTTTACTTATAATGTGGTTGAACAGCTTAATTATATGTATAATGGCGACTTTACAATAATATCTCCAACAATTGAAGAAGATGATTACAGAACTCCAGATGGATTGTATATTATTCAAGATAATAAAAATGTAATTGAGTTTAAGGCATATAAGCAAAAAACAATCCTAACTACAGATTATGATCAATATTTGTATAAGAAATACATTCTTGATTACATTGAGAAAAATTATATTCAAGGATTCTTTTGGGAAGATGCAAAGCAAGAAAATGTTAATTATGATTTGTATTTGTTTAAATTTGGAGTGAAAATAAATGATTTTTCTCAAATAGATGAATCTGTTAACCAATTGTTTGCTCTTAATAAGTACGTTAATAAGAATGTTGCAAAACATTTGGATTTTCAAGCTACAAGCTATAAACCTGTGATAATTATTGATGGATTTGAAGGTTATATGTCACAAGATGTGACATATCATGATGAGCATTATTATGCGAATAAAATAAAAATTGAGTATGTTGTGTATTTAAAAGACAATGGCTTTGTATTAGATAGTGAAATGATTCAAAACTATTATAAACCTAGTGATATGTCGTTATTTGTTGATGGTAAAAGAAATGAAGCATATGTAGGTAATTCTGTAGTTCCTACTCATCTAGTATATGATTATAGCAGAAATGATTATTTGGTAAATCTAGGGCAAATTATGGATAAAATGAAATGCATAGAAGAGTATAAGAAAGAAAATACTGGAAAATCAAAATACATTATATACAAAGGAAATACCTATTATTTTGATGATATTAAGGAAATAAGCGGAAATCACATACCATACGAATGGACTATGACAATGATACAGGATTTCTTTGAAATGGCTGTGGAGTATAATTTTGATAGTAAAACAATTACAATAAGCACTATTATTGAATAAGGTATGTAAAAAGTTTGTAAATTCGTTTGACACTTACCGTCGATAATGCTATTATCGTAATGTGGTATGGTTAATTTTGGTAAGCGTTCATTATGATTTGTTGAGGAGATGATGGTAATGGAAAAAGTAATTCCACATCCAGGAAGAATACTTAAACAAAAATTAGATGATAATAAAATGTCACAAAAGGACTTAGCGACAAGAACTGGTGTTACAGAAAAACATATATCTACTATCTTGAAAGGCGATAGAGATATAACAAGCTCATTTGCCATTAAACTAGGGTATGTCTTTGAAAATGCCAAGTTTTGGCTTAATCTTCAACAAGATTATGATGAATATCAAATGAAAGTTCAAGAAGAGAATCATATTACTTCAAATGAACTTGATATATTAAAAGAAATAAAAGAACCTTTACAATTTTTCGAAGAGCATAAAATGATTGAGAGAAATATTACAAATAATCAAATGGTTTTATACCTTAGAAGTTTATTTCAAGTAAGCAATTTAACCTTGATTCCAAATGTTTCATATAATGCTGCATATAGAGCACAAATTGCAAATAATATTAGAGTTAATCAATATGTTTTGTTTGCATGGCAAACAATGTGTGAAAAACTTAGTGAAGCTCAAAACAATAAGGTTAAAAAGAATCTTAATGTTGAATTATTAAAGTCAAAAATGCAAAAAATTAAAATGCAGATGTTTGAAAAGATTGATGATGCAATAGATAACATAAAAAGTATGCTTGGCGAATGTGGTATTAAGTTTTTGGTAGTTAAAAATTTTAGGGGTGCTCCAGTACAAGGTTTTATTAAAAAAATAGCAGAAAATCAGGTTTTATTATGTATTACTATTCGTGGTAAAAGGGCGGATGTTTTTTGGTTTACTTTATTTCATGAACTTGGACATATTATAAATGGAGATTACGAAAACAAGTTTGTTGATTTTGAAAAAGCGGATAATCATAAGGAACTTAAAGCAGATGAATTTGCGTGTAATTTATTAATAAATTATGAAGATTATAAAAATTTTGTTAAAAACTGTGATTATACAAATTGGGTCAATATTACATCTTTTGCACGTGAGCAAAAAGTGATACCTTCAATTGTTATTGGTAGATTGCAAAAAGATGGCTTTTTAGATTGGAGTGAGTATAGTGATAAAATAGCTCAATTTGAATGGAGTGAATAAAATAAATCATTAAGGTGGTGATGCCATGCTGAATAAAAAAACACACTGAACTATCGCAACTAGTCCAGTGTGACACTAAAAAAGCAGAAAGTTATATACTTCCCAACTTGATTGTAAAACGGATTATATAGCTTTCTAGTCAAAAATTCAATAGTTAATTAGAAAAAGTGAGCTTTCTGTTACTTGATTGTTAGATTTGAAATAATCTTTTAACAATTATTTGTCAGTTTTTATATCTTTTGAATTAACTAGAAAGTGAGGATAATATGATTAATAACTTAGTAGAGTTATTAAAAGTTACTGATAATTATTACGATTATCTTAAGCAAAGAAACTTTAAATTCAATAAAAGGGGATTTCCATTATTTGAGAAAGAAATGTTTTTGACAGAATATCCTAAAATGGTTGTTCCTTATAGTCAACGCAATAATAGAAGAGTTACTAATAGAAAAGATGTTGTACTATGTACCTTTTCTAAAGATTCACTTATATATCCACGACTTAAGAAGATTTTTGAAGAAATAGCTGAATATAAAAAATATAAAGGTGTCATAATAAGTGATTTAACAGTCACTAGAGACATGGATATCGAATATCAAAATTTATTAATGCTTATAAATCAATTATACGGAGCTATTTTAGCTGCGAATGGTATAAAGATTGTAATGAATGCTAGAAATGGACTATCTGACACACTAAAAAATTTTGATAATGTTCCAAAAGATGTTATGTATGCTTCAAGTCGTTTGGGATGTTCAAAACAAGATGCATTTGATTTGACTTATATTAGAAAAATTATTTATTTACAACCATCTAGATTAATTCTATATGGAAAACATGATTTTTTTGTTGAAAATTATCTTGATAATATAGGCTTTGATTTTGTATGCCTCCCTGATTTTCATACTTTGTGTATTGAAGATAATAATTTAAGGAGGTGTGCATAATGTCAGACTATAAAACAAATTATTCAAATATAGCACAAAAAGATATTAAGGAAAATGTTGTTGAAAGCGATGCAAAAAGAGAACAATACGAAAAAGTTAAGGCAATGGAAGAGAAGTACAATGTCATATGGAATCAACACAAGGTTAATATCAATGAAATTGTACAAAAGTTTACTCCTGATGCAGAGCCAAAGTTAAAAGGACACAAGTTGGAGTATATTGGCAATAATTATCATATTAAAGCTGATATTTACGCGGGGTACTTAAGAATATTTGATAGAAAAACAGGGAAGGCTCTTAAAGCAGATGGTACGCCTGGTAACTTAAATGAAACACATTTAAAAATTCTAAAAAAGGAGGAAATGTAAATGTATTTTAAACTTATTTTAGAAAAAGCTGAACCATCAAATGACTTTTATTTTACTGAAATTCCAAATGATACTTCTAACATTGCTAAGGAACATACTTTGTCAATGGAAGATGCCGAACTTCTATATGATAAATATGCAGAAAGAATTAATGTAGAGTGTGATGTTTATATTGGAGATGGAGATGCAAATTATTTTAATGCTGAACAATGTAAAAAGATTATAAAATGGCTAGAGAAAAATATCGATAACGAAGATAACATTAAGTTAAAAGACCACTTGACTATATTGCTACAATACGCCAAAGAAGCAGTAGAATTAGGTACATGGATTATCATCGAAATATAAAGGAGATGGTAATTACTCATGAAAAAAAGCTACAAAATATTTGGAATATTTTGGGATAGACTTAATGTTGATAATGATTTTACTATAACAAATGAAAACGTTTTGGTTCTAAATCATACGGTGGAGGAAAATCTAATGGATTTGGGCGGATACTACGCTAGAAAAATTGATTTTTCAGAATTACTCAAGATTGAAAATGAGAGTGATTTCTCCAACATAATAAAGGATGTGCAAAATTGTGATACGATATACATTAATATTGATTACATGCCACATAATTTGAATGATACAGTTAAAGACTTTTTAAAGCTTCGTTTATCACAAATTGTATATAGGATTAGGCTAGAGCTTCCAAATGTTTCAATTAAAGTTTTTGACAAGAATATATAAAAATATTTAATAAAGCAGTTGCATCTTCGCAACTGCTTTGTTATGGCAGTTATTTAATTATATCTAAAAGTTTATTTAAGGCATCAAATAGTTGATTGTACTCAATTCCATTAGCATATATAGCCGACTTTTGATAATTCTTCCACATATTTTGCATATCATTATCATTTTGGATTTCATTTATTTGAGAAAGCATATAATCATGATCATAACTTGTATTCCTATATTCAAAAGTATTCTTAATTGCAATCTTTAATGTATCAATATCGATTTTATCAAGATTATAATTAACGAGCATATAAATATCATAGAAGTCTTTCATTCTCGTATTTAATATACCTCTTGAAATAACTGTTTGAAGCTTTTCTGCAAGAAGTGTTTCTATTGTATATGCCATAATAGTTATTTTCTTGTCATCAAAAATGCAATTATAGTTATATGTCATTTCTCTTGGAGTAATTCTATCTCCAGTAGTTAGTTCTAAAGAAATATGTATCTTCAAGTTTTCCATATGTCCTATAATGTTTATCTTGAATCCACCATATTCATCTTCTTCACGAATATCAATTATATCAAGAAGCTCAAAAGTAATATCATCATCCAAATCAATTTGAATAATATCATTAACAATATTTCTTATTGTATCAATATCAAGTGGAATGCTTTTTAGTGTAGCATCCATATCTTTTGTGGTTCTTTCATCATCACCTATAATAGAGGCTAGAAGAAGTCCGACCTTTTAGAATTATATTGTTTTTGTATCTGCTCATAGATAGTCTTTCTAGGAAATGTTCAAAGAAAAACATTTGATATAATTGAGCAGACAAATTATTATCTCCGTTAGCCTTTTTTGAGATAACACTTTTTAATTTAGCAACATTCATTATAGCAACACCTCCAAATATTGTCTTAATTTCTTTTCAATTTTAAGGGCTTTAGCATATTTATATAATTTGTTTAAATCCTTTTTTTTGCTTTTAACATAGTTTTTTAAAGCTTCTGAGAAAATCTCTGCATCGATTTTATTTTTATGCTTAATAATATCACAGATAGTTTTTTCAGCATCATATACTTTAATTTTTGCTCCAAATGGCGAAATGATTTCTTCTACACCTAAGTTTAAAATGCTTTTATTTACATATGTGATTCTAATATTTCTTTCTTTTTGAAGTATACCACTATATCCAATAGGGAGAGAGAGAGTATAAACAAGAGGAGTTCTGTTAGTAAGTCCGTGTAAAAATAATGCTGTTTCAAGAGAAAACCTCACATTTTTGCTTTTTAATGAGATGGCATAGTAAATATCCTCAATATATGTTGGTAGGCCATAATATCCCCTTGAAATACGAATTAGAGAACCTCTCTTAACCATTTGGGTTAAAAACATTTTATTAATATTATTTGTAACAACATCAGTAGTTGTTACAAATCCATTATTGTGTTTAACTAGTTCTAAAATTTTATCATAATTGTTCATAGCCATCATTTCCTTTCTAACTTAAATTATAACATTTTTAAGTTAAAAAGTAAACAGATTGTTATCTGAATATAGAGACTTTTTTATATCGATTTGGAACAGCAAGCACTGAATTTGTTAAACCAAATTCGAAGTATGGGAATTCCCAATCCCTTTTTAGCAAAAATTTGTTTTACAAATTTTTGAGTTTTCTGCTTCAGATTTTAGTTAAGGGGATTGGGGATTTTTCCCCAAATCGGAATTTGTGCATGACAAATTCAGTGCTTGCTATTCCAAAAGTAATTAAAAATACTGCCTACCTGATATGATAAAATTCAACTTTGTTTGATTCATCTTTTTCGTTAATCGCAGATTTGTCTTTTTGCCAACTAGCTTTATAATCTTTTAGTAAGTCCTTTACTACTTTATCTATTTGCTCTGAAGAATAATCTTTAGGAAAATAATGTTTTATACTACTGACTACTATCCATAGTTTTTCTCTTTGATTAGGTTTTTCTTCTTCTAATATTTCGTCAAGTCTTTCTTGGGTTAGTCTTTTATCATTTTCATAGCTTTTAAGGGTTATGGCTTGGGATAGACTAGGTATTACTTCATTAGCTTCATAATAGTTATAAATGTAGTATTGATTATCTTTTGAAAGATAGGATAGTTCCACGGCGGTTCTAAATCCTATCTTATTTTGATCCACCATTTCTAAGAATTCATTAATTAAGTAAGTTAATCTTACATATCTTCTTACTTGTTCTGCACTCTCGTTATTTTCTCCAGCTATAACATCTCTAGATTTTGGTCGACCTCGCTTGTGCACCAGTGGAGCACAAGTTGATTTAACTCCTTGATGCTTTATTGCATCTAGCTTCATTTTATAAGCAAAGGCTTTTTCTGATGGTAGTAATTCTTCTCGTTGAATATTACTATCCACAATAAGTATTTTGGCTTCATCATCATTTAATTCTTTAATAATGCATTTAATCGTTTTTATTCCTATTTTACTTAATGCATGTTTTCTTCTATGTCCTGATACCATTTCATAAGTTCCATCTTCTTTCAATCGTACTATTGCAGGAACTAATATACCTTGTTGTTTAATACTCTCTATTAGAGCATCCATTTTATCATCATCAACTACTTTAAATGGGTGTTGAGGGAAGTCACTTATTTTAGATATTTCAATTTCTTGGATTTTTTCCGAATCATTTATAAGATTATTCAATTCTTTTGCTCCTTTCCTATATTTTTAAAAAGCTATAGGTGGAGCACGAGTTTTATTTGACACTTTTTGTTCTCCTTTCATTTTTTTAGGAGAACAGAGAATCATATTTTGAATAAAGAATTTACTTGGAAATTTTTTCCAAGTGCTCACTTGGAAATTTTTTGAGCGTTTTTTAGAAATTATTTGTTCCTTGTGGTACTTTGTAGAACTTTTCTAAAAATCAATGAAACGCTGATTTGAAAGCACTTTGAACCGAAAATATGCACAAAAAAAGAGTCTTGATTTTCATGCAAAAAACCAAGACTCATGGAGCAGGTAGCGGGAATCGAACCCGCGTCTTCAGCTTGGAGGGCTGAAGTTC
>CAMUYU010000016.1 GCA_947164995.1 uncultured Clostridia bacterium | reverse complement strand
AATGATATTGCCTCATATTTTTTGAAATATTTCTACTAGACGCTGCTGGCAATATTAATAATGAATTAATAATTAAAATACCTACCCATTTAATAGAAATCGTAACTATTAATGCTATAAGAATAACAAAAATATTTTCTAACAATTTAACATTTATTCCTTTGCTTTTTGCAAGCATTGGATTGACTGAGATTCCAAGTAATTTATTAAAGCTTGAAAACCAAAATAATACTATGGCTACTGCAAGTCCTAATAGCAATAAAATTTCATGTGGTAAGATATTCAAAATGTCGCCTATTAAATAACTTGATATTTGAGTATAATTTCCATTTTGGGTTAAAATTGCAAGTCCAACTGCAATCGCAGTGGATGAAAACACACTAATAATTGTATCTTTAGAAGCAATTCTTGACTCATTAATTTTATTTAATAAAATAGCAAATACAACAGCAAATAATATCATAGAAATCATGTTATTTGAAATTCCAAAAAGCATTCCTAAGGCAATTCCAGTATATGCACTATGTCCAAGTGCGTCAGAGAAAAATGCCATTTTATTATTTACAACCATTGTACCTATTAAAGCAAATAATGGTGTTATTATTAATATTGCAAATAACGCATTTTGCATAAATTCATAATCTAACAAATAACTCACCTCTATACTATCCCAAAAGTATTTTCAAATTCTTTTGAACTAAAAACTTCTTCTGGAGTACCTTTTGCTACAACTTTCTTATCTAACATTATTATTTTATCTGCATACTTTTTTAAATATTCAAAATCATGAGAAACGATTAAAACTGCTAAATCATGGTCTATTTTTAATTTTGCTATTTGACTATAAAATTGCTCTTTTCCGTTTTTGTCCATACCTGAAATTGGCTCATCTAAAATTAATAAATCTGGATATGGCATAGTTGCGATTGCCATCATAACTCTTTGAAGTTCTCCTCCCGAAAGACGAGAAACTTTGCTATCTATTAATTCTTCTGCTCCAAATTCTTTAAGATGCTCTTTTATTTCTTCATATACCTTTTTATTCTTCTTGAAAAATACTGGTGAATTAGAACAAAAAGAACCTGCCATATCATATACTGTCATCGGCGAATTTTCTACATTTAGTTTTTGTGGAACATAGCCTATCTTAATATCTCTAGATCCATCTTCTTTACTTTTAAAAACTATTTCTCCTTCGTGTTTAATTTCACCTAAAATAGCTCTCAAAAGTGTAGATTTTCCAGCTCCATTTTTTCCTATAATTGCTGTTACACTTCCGCAATGAATATGTAAGCTAACATCATCTAAAATAACTTGCTTTCCAGCCTTGAAAGAAATGTTATTAATTCTTGTACAACATTCTCCACAACTTTGTGACATACTTTTCACTCCTTATAAACTTAGTGCCAACTTTAACGATGACAAGTTTAATTCCATAATATCTATATATGCATTTTTATCTAACTTTCCACTAACAATTGGATCAAGTGTAAATACTTTTGCATTGGTTTCTCTTGCAATAGTGTCAGCTGCACTTCTTGAATACTGTGGTTCTACAAATATGGTAGATACGTTCTTTTCTTTTACTAAATCAATTATTTCTGCTACGTCTTTTGAACTTGGATAAGTCCCTGGTTCTCTCTCTATAACTGCAACAATGTTTAAATCAAATTCTTCTGCAAAGTAATCAAATGCTTCATGAAATGTTATTATGTTTTTATTCTTACTATCATTTATTACCTCATGCATTTTTTCCTTTAATTCTTCAAGTTTCACAATATAATCATTTGCGTTCTTTTCGTATTTTTCAGCATTTTCTGGATTAATTCTTATCAATTCGTTCTTAATGTTTTTTATTTGTTCAATATGTAATGTAATAGAAACCCAATAATGGCTATTTAAACCATGCTCATGCTCCTCTTCATGCTCAAAATGTCCTAATAGTTCTTCATGATTTTCTAATATACCTTTACTTGCATCAATAATAGTAAGGTTTGGAAACAAAGAAATAGATTTATCTATAAAATTTTCCATTCCATCTCCATTAATAACCAATACATCAGCATGCTTTAATTTAATCATATCAGTAGTTGTAATTTGATAATCATGTAAACATCCCGTTGTCTCAGAAGTTAAATTTTTTACTTCTACATCATCTATACCATCTGTAATATTTAAAGTTGCAATATACATTGGATAAAAAGAAGTTACAATATTAAGTTTAGATTCATCAATTGTTTCTTTTGAGCAACCAGATAAAAAAAGCATCATAATCATGCTCAAAAAAACTACTATTTTTTTCATATTCTTTTTCCTTTTTTTCTTTAAAAATGCTTCCGCATATTATACCATTTAAGGCACTTTATGTCAATTTAAGAAGGCTCGAAAATTCCCCTTTTAGGGACGTTCCTTAATGGGGAATTTTTTCCCCATTAAGGAACGTCCCCAAAAGGGGAAAAAAGCAATCTTTTCTTACTCTCCCTTGATTTTCAAAGCAGCTTCTCTTACATCTTCTGCTTTAAATAAGGCGGTTCCTGCTACAATCATATTAGCTCCTAATTTACGTAGCTGAGCACTATTTTCTGTAGTAATGCCACCATCGACCTCAATTAATCCATTAAAGCCCATTTTTCTAACATTTTCAACTTTATTCATCGTGTGAGGAATAAGTTTTTGACCACCATAGCCTGGCTCTACTGTCATTACTAGTACTAAATCTACTTTTGAAATAATCATTCTAAGTAAGCTTTCTGTAGTATTAGGCTTAATTGCGACTCCAACTTTAGCACCTAAAGAATGAATCTCTTCTACCAATCTATTGAATTTATCAATATCTATTGCCATTGTTCTATCATTAATGATTGTTTCTACGTGAAAGGTAATAATACTTGCACCACTAAAATTAGAAATAACTTGCATAGGATCTTCGACCATAAGATGAACATCTAAAGGTTTGGTTTCAAATCTTTTTATTTCTTTAAACATCTCTATCCCATTTGTTTTATTTGGTACAAACTCTCCATCCATAACATCAATATGCAGATAGTCTAAAATATCTGATATTTCTAATATTTTAGTATGAAGTTCAATAGGATTAACATCTAGTATTGAACCACATAGATAAACTTCATTTTGTGGCATTTTACTCACCTCTAACTTGCTACCATTTCTTTTCTTCTTTAAGCTTCGTATAAAACTTACAATACCTTTCATATCTTCCCTTATCTATCTTTTTATCTTCAACTGCTTGTTTAATTCCACACTTTTTCTCTTTAATGTGAGAGCAGCCTCTAAATTCACAATTAGAAATAAATGGTATAAATTCCACAAAACATTTATCTAAATCACTACATGAAATATTTTTCATTTCATATGTAGAAAAGCCTGGCGTATCAGCTATATAAGCATTACCACCCATCTTATATAATTCTACAAATTTTGTAGTATGCTTTCCTTTTTCTAATTTTTCTGATGTTTCTCCCTCTTCAGAAACTGTGTCTCCAAAAATGTTATTAGTTAATGTAGATTTCCCTACACCCGAATTACCTGTAAAAGCTGTAATTTTGTTTTGTAACAAAAGTGCAAGTTTATCTATTCCTATACCATTTTTTGCATCAGTTGTAAGAACTTGATATCCAATTTTTTCATAAGTTTTTATTATATCTAAGTAGTCTTGAGATAAATCAATTTTATTAATACAGATAATTGGTAAAACATTATTTTTTTCTGCCATAATGATTTGTTTATCTAATAGCTCTAAATCAGGTTTAGGATTAGTGGTGGCAACTACCACCACTAATTGTTCTATGTTTGCTATTGGAGGACGAATAAATTCATTAATACGTGGATATACTTTTTCAATTACTTCTCCATTAACTTCAACTTTGTCACCGACCAATATGTTAGTCTTTTTAAATTTAAATACTCCTTTAGCTTTATAGTCTTTTACACTAAGTCCTGTATCAACTTTATATAAATCTGAGTTTATCTTAACTACTGTACCTTTAATATTTCTCACTTCTTTCATAAACTTTTATTAAAGTACCATCTCTGAATCAACTTTGTCATCTATTAATACTCTTAGTAATCCTGTAGCATCTGCTGGATATGTAATAGTTATAGTTCCTTCGCTTCTAGAATGCGTACCTTCATAAATTGTAGTTCTTCCTTTAATGTCTCCATTGATTACAACTTTAACATTAAATGTATCTTTCTTTCCTTTTCCTTTTAAATCAAGAGTAAGTTCCTTAACCCCTGCTGGTTCTTGGTTTACTGGTTCTTGATTAACTGGTGGTTGAGGAGTAACTGGAGTTGGATCAGTAGCAGGAGTTGGATCTTGTTTTTCTGGTTTTGTTGGATTATTGATAATTGGTTCTGTTGGAATTATCAATGGGTCATCAATAATCTCTAATTCTTCTTCGTTATTTCCTGTCCAATCATAATTATTAATTACAAGCATTATTACATCTCCAGATTGTACTATAGTATCTGGCTCAAGTGTTTGCGTAATAATCTTTCCATTTGGATAAATGTCTAGATTTACATAGTGAATATCTGGTACTAGATCTATACTTGTTAATACTTCAACTGCCTGTGCTTCTGTCATTTCACGAACATCAGGTACGTGTGTAGGTGCACCTATACTTACAAATACTGTAATAACACTACCTTCATCGATTTCTGTATTTGCTTCTGGAGATTGTCTAACAATCTTATCTATTTCAACTGTTTCGCTTTCTTCTTCTTCAACTTCTATTAATAAATTTGCACTCTTAAGTTTGATTTCTGCAGCATATACAGAATCACCACTTACACTTGGAACAAGAACTTTCTTAGGCCCTGAACTAATTTTAACATTTATTGTTGTGCCATAAGAAAGCTTATCTCCTGATGCATATCTTTGCCATGCAATATAATCTTTTGGAAGTGTGCTTTCCATTTCACCATCAATTTCCATTTTAAATCCGGCTGCTTCAAGTCTTTGTTGAGCAGTTGTTTGGCTATCTCCAACAACATTTGGAACAATTTTTTCATTATTTGCTCCACCACCCATCAATGCATTAAAAACTAAGAAACCGGCACCAACAGCTACTGCAAAAATCAATAGAAGTAATAAAAATCTAACAAGAGCAACAGCAACTGGATTAGATTGTTTTCTCTTCACTTTCTTTTTGGCATTACTATTATCCATCTTTCCTCCATTATTCTCTTTTGTATTTTTATTGTTTAAATTTCTAGTATTAAAAATAGGAGTTTGCCTTGTATACATTGTTTCATCTACAGAAGGAATTTTTTGTGTATTGAAACGCGGTTCTTCAGCATATTCTCCAACAAGTAATGTGTTAGGAATCTTTAAAACTCTCTGTAAATCAGTGTATATAGCACTTGCACTATTATATCTTTCACTTACTTCTTTTTGCATTGCTTTTTTAATAATTGAATTTAAACCTTCTGGTATATCAGGAGCAAGTTCCTTTGGTGGAACAGGGGTTTCTTTTAAATGCTTCATAGCAACTGTAACTGCATTATCTCCATCAAAAGGAAGCTTTCCTGTAACCATTTCATAAAGAACTACACCCAAAGAATATAAATCGGATTTTTCATCTGTATAACCACCTCTTGCATGCTCTGGAGAGAAGTAATGAACACTTCCTAGAGAATTTGCATTAGCATTTATAGTAGATGAACTTGTAGCCTTAGCAATACCAAAATCTGTAATCTTAGCTATACCTTCTTTAGTAATGATAATATTATGTGGTTTTATATCTCTATGAATAATATGATTTTTATGAGCTACAGATAGACCAGATGCAATTTGAGATGCTATTTCTGCACTTCTTCTCCAATCAATCTTTCCCTCATTTTTTATAACATCCTTTAGAGTTTGACCTTCAATTAGTTCCATCACTATGTAATGAATATTACCTTCATTTGCAACATCATAAATAGATACAATGTTCGGATGTGAAAGTGATGCAGCTGATTGTGCTTCTATTTGAAATCTTTTAATAAACTCTTGGTCATTAGCAAATTCATCTTTTAAAACTTTAATAGCAACTTTTCTATTAAGAATTTTATCTTTTGCTTTATATACAGTAGCCATGCCACCGTTACCAACGTTTTCTAAGATTTCGTATCTGTTACCTAACAATTTCCCAACTAATTCCATTTTTAGCCCTCCGAATTGCTTATCAATTTGAAATTATTATTGCACTTACATTATCTAAACCACCATTACGATTTGCACGGTCTATAAGTTTTTTACACGCGACATTAATATCGTAAATATTTTTCATAATTATTTCATATATGTATTTATCTTCAACCATATTTGTTAAACCATCTGAACAAATTAATAGTATATCGCCCTTAACAAAACCTTTTGTCATGATATCTGGCTTAACAGTAGACTCTCCACCAACAACTTTTAATAAAATATTTTTTTGAGGATGGTCTTTGGCTTCACTTGGTGTAATCTCTCCACGTTTAACAAGTTCTTGAACATAAGAATGATCTTTTGTTATTTGTCTAAAAACATTTTGTCTTAATCTATATACTCTACTATCTCCTACATGTCCAATGTGTACTCTACCTCTATATATTAAAACCACAATTAAAGTAGTGCCCATCCCTTTATACTCTTCGTTTGAAGATGACAATTCTATTACTTTTTTATTAGCTTCTTTAATTGCATTTCGAAGTAAGTTTTCAAGTTGTTCTTTATTTCTTTCTATTTTTACAAAATTATTTTTTATAAAATCTCTAACAACTTTTACTGCAACTTGGCTAGCTTTTTCACCAGCATTTGCACCGCCCATTCCATCTGCTAGTATAAATAATTTAATTCCTTTGTCTTCATCTGGAAGGCTGATATAGTCCTCGTTATTCTCTCTCTTAAGGCCAATATCCGTAAGTCCGCAAAAACGCATTTTATTTTATCACCTCTTTTTCATAGTGAATAACTCCACTTAAAACAGTGACAATTTTACTTGCCAAAATAAATGTTTTTTCTAAAAATTAATATTAGTATGTTACTAAAATAACATATAGAAATATTATATATTTTTTACAATTATATGTCAAAATAATATCAAATTTTATTTTTCTTTTTCTTTTGTTTGACGAACTAATTGTCCGCATGCTGCACTAATATCTGAACCAAGCTCTCTTCTAACCGTTGCAACAATTCCTTTTGAGTTTAAAGTATCTCTAAAATTTAATATTTTTTCTACCGAACTTTTCTCATATATTCCATCTTTGATTTTATTTATTGGGATTAAGTTAACATGACAAAGCATTCCTTTTAAAAGTTTTGCTAAATGAAGTGCATCTTCTGTGGAATCATTTACTCCATCTACAAGAGCATATTCAAATGTAATTCTTCTATTTGTTTTTGAAATATAATACTTACAAGCTTCTATAACTTCTGAAATTTTATATTTATTATTTATAGGCATCATTGAACTTCTTACTTCATCTCTACTACTATGAAGTGAAATACAAAGATTACATTGAAGTTCATTTTCATCTGCAAGTTGTTTAATTTTAGGAACTAAGCCACATGTTGAAATACTAATATGTCTTGCTCCAATATTTAATCCTTTAGGGTCATTAATAAAATGAATTGCCTTTAAAACATTGTCATAATTATCTAAAGGCTCTCCTATTCCCATAAACACAACATTAGAAATTTTTTCACCGCTTTGTTTTTCAATTTCTAAAATTTGTGACACTATTTCACCAGGAGTAAGACTTCTTACAAAACCGATCTTTGCTGATGCACAAAAATTACAGCCCATTTTACATCCAACTTGATTTGAAACACATGCACAATTTCCATATTTATACTTCATCTTTACACTTTCAATGCAATTGCCATCATTTAGACGCATCAAATATTTTACAGTTCCATCTTTTGATTCTAAAAAGTTTGCAACTTCTAAGTTTTTTACATAGAAATTCTCTTTTAGTTTCTCTATTAATTCTTTAGATAAATCTGTCATTTCATCAAATGATTCTACACCTTTATATAGCCAAGCATAGATTTGCTTTGCACGATATTTTTTTTCACCAAGATTTAATAGTTCTTCTTCAATCTCTTGCAAATTTAAATCACGTATGTTTTTCATATTTTCTCCTTTTTATTCTTTTTGCAATTTTGCAATGTAAAATCCATCCGTTTTGTCAATATTTGGAAATAGCTTTATTTCTTCAATAAGTTTGAAATCTTTATGCGTGTCTAAAAAACTAGCAATTTGTAACTCATTTTCTTCTTTAAAAACTGTACATGTACTATAAACTAAAGTTCCACCACTTCTTAAATAAAATGCACCATTTTCCAAAATTTTCTTTTGGGTTTCTAATAATTCATTTAAATCTTCTTCTTTTCTTGTCCACTTAATATCTGGTTTTTTACGAATAACCCCAATACCGCTACAAGGAACATCTAAAAGCACTCTATCATATCTTTCTCTTAAATGACTTTTATATTCTGTTGCATCATTTACACTTGCCTTAACATTTAAAATTCCTAATGTGTTCATTAATTTTTTTACAAGTTCAACTCTGTGTTCATGAATATCCCAAGCATCTATTTTACCAGTATTCTTCATAAGCATTGCTAAATATGATGTTTTTCCTCCAGGGCTACTACAACAATCTAAAACCATTTCATTTAATTGAGGGTCTAGTTTTAAACAAGCAAGTTGTGCGGCTTCATCTTGTACAATATATAACTGCTCATCAAAAACATCTAATTTCTTTACAATAATACTATCCGGCAAGTTTCCTTCACAAGCTTCTATCTTTTTTAATTCAAATAGTTTTAAAAGTTCTTTTCTTGTAGTTTTGATTGTATTAACTCTAATAGTTACATCTGGTGTTTTATTATTTGCATTTAGTAAATCTAAAGCAAAGTCTTCGCCATATTCTTCAATTAATTTATGAACAATCCATAAAGGATGAGATGTCATTACTGAAATGATTTGCTCGTTTGAATAACCTTTTTCTTTAATATATTCAAGAAGATTATTTTCTTCATTTTTAGAAATTTTTCTTAAAATAGCATTTGTAAATTTTACAGAAGCAGGATGACCATATTTTTTTGCTAGATTAACACTTTCATTAACTGCAGCGCTTTCTGGAATTTTATCTAAATAACATATTTGATAAATACCCATTCTTAAAATGTTTATAATCCATGGTGAGATCTTTTTTAATCTAATAGAAGAATATCTTTTTATGATTTCATCTAAAGTAATCTTCCATGTTAAAACACCATAAACTATTTGAGAAACAAGTGCTTTATCCGCCTTAGAAAGTTTAGATTTTTTGAATTCTTTATCTAGTGTAATATTGGAATACCCTTCTCCAATTTCAATCTTATATAAGGCATTTAAAGCGATTTCACGAGCATTCATTTGGCATCCTCCTTCCTTTAAAAAAAGACGGGTTTATGAGCCCGTCTACTTTAAATCTTTAACTCTTTTCTTAGTAAGCCCAAAATAATATCTAATTGCTTCGACAATTCTATCGCAAGCATTTCCATCTCCATAAGGATTTGTAGCTTTACTCATTTTTTCATAAGCGTAACTATCAGTAAGAAGTTTTGTAGCTTCTCTTACAATAGTATCTTTATCTGTTCCAACCACCTTAACAGTTCCAGCAGTAACCGCTTCTGGACGCTCTGTTTCATTTCTCAAAACTAAAACTGGTTTTCCAAGTGATGGAGCTTCTTCTTGAATTCCACCAGAATCTGTAAGAACGATTGTAGATTTATTAATTAAATTGTGAGTAGTAATAACATCTAATGGTTCAATTAAATGAACATTGTCTAATCCATCTAATACTTCATGAGCAACCTCTTGAACAGCAGGATTTAAATGCACTGGATAGATTACTTCAACATCTTCTATTGTTTCTGCAATTTCTTTTACTGCTTCACAAATATCATGTAATGGTTTACCAAGATTTTCTCTTCTATGTGCAGTCATAAAGATTACTTTTTTATCAAAATCAATTGTTTGAAGTACAGGGTGTGTAAATTTGTAATCTTCTTTAACTGTAGTTTTAAGAGCATCAATTACTGTATTACCAGTAATATATATTTCGTCTTCATTTATTGCTTCTTTTAATAGATTATTTTTATTATTTTCTGTTGGTGCAAAGAATAAATCTGCAATTTGTGTAACAATCTTACGATTCATTTCTTCTGGGAATGGAGAATACTTATCGTAAGTTCTAAGTCCAGCTTCAACGTGACCAACTTTTACTTTTGCGGCAAATGCTGCTTCAGCAGCTGCCATAGTAGTTGTTGTATCACCATGAACTAAAACAATATCTGGTCTTTCTTCTTGAATTACATCATAAACACCCTTTAAAACTTCAGATGTAATATGTGTAAGAGTTTGTTTGGCTTTCATAATGTTTAAATCATGGTCTGGCACTATATTAAATGCCTCTAGTACTTGATCTAACATTTCTCTATGTTGAGCTGTAACACAAACAATAGTAACTATGTCTTCTCTCTTTTTTAATTCCAAAATAAGAGGACACATTTTTATAGCTTCTGGACGAGTTCCAAAAACTAACATTACTCTTAGTTTTCCTCCATCAGAAAGATTTTTTACTTGTTCTTTTGGAAGACCTTTTCTATTTCTAATCCTTATATTTCTTCTTTCAAATAATACTAGTATTGCCATAATAACTAAAAATCCAATTGCTTTCCAAATTGAGCTTTCCATTAATACTATAGCAAAGATACCAAACATTGCAGTAACTGCATAAAGCACTAAAACTGCTTGCTTTTGTGATAATCCTAAATCTACTAATCTATGATGTAAATGTCCTCTGTCTGCTTCCATTATAGATTTACCAGAAAGTATTCTTCTAACTATCGCAAACAAAGTATCAAAAATTGGTAATGCTAAAACTATAACTGGAAGAATGATTGCCATAAGAGTGTAAGTCTTAGCCATCCCCATCATAGAAACTGCTGCCAATGTATATCCTAAAAAGTTTGAACCAACATCTCCCATAAAAGTTTTTGCTGGATTAAAGTTATATGGTAAAAATCCTAGTAACCCACCTAATAGTGCGGCAACTAATATTAAAACAATTGGAGCTGTACCATTTAATATAAAGATTGCTAATAGTGACAACACTGCAATTGCTGAAACACCACTTGCCAAACCATCTAGTCCATCTAATAGGTTAATAGCATTTGTAACTCCAACAACCCATCCAACAGTTATTATTATAGATAAAATATCGTTTAAACCATATGTTTCTAAAAACGGAATATTAATATATAAAATTCTTGCACCACTAAATACCATGCATAGTGCAGCTATAATTTGGCCAAATAGTTTTGTTGTAGGTTTTAAACCTTTCTCCTTTGTATTTACATCATCTAAGAAACCTACTAACGCAATAATGATTGCTCCAAGGTAAAAACCAATTAAATCAATTTCTAAGAAGTTTACACTTCTATCTATATTGCAGAATAAGAACATTATTAAAGTAGATATTAAAAATCCAGCTATAAATGCTGTTCCACCTATTCTAGGCATTGGTTTTGAATGAATTTTACGTTTATCCTTTGGAACATCCATTGCCCCAATTCTATAAGCAAGTCTTATAGAAAATGGTGTAAGTATTGCTGTAGATACACAGGCAATTACAAATGTCATGAGCATATTTAACCATTCATTTGAAGACATTTAAAGACACCTAACTTTCTTCGAATTTTTTAATCTTATCAATTCGTCTTTCGTGTCTTCCACCTTCAAATTTGGCTGTTTGCCAAATATCGATTATTTCCAGTGCTTCTTCTTTAGTAATATAATCTGCAGGAATTGCAATAATATTAGCATCTTCATGTCTTTTACACATCTCTGCTATCTTTTTATTGTAGCAAAGTCCACATCTTATGCCTTTTACTTTATTGGCACAAATGTCAACTCCTACACCGCTTCTACAAATAAGAATGCCTTTATCACAAACTCCTCTACTTACGTCTTTGGCTAAGGTAAAAGCTATGTCTGGGTAGTCGCAAGAACTATCTGAAAATGTTCCATAATCGTTAAAGTTTTCCTCGCCAAGAGTTTCAATAATGAATTTTTTTAATTCAAATCCACCATGATCGCTTCCTATAGCTATCATAAAGCCTCCATTTCATTTATTGCATAAAGCAACAAATCCATAAAATCACAACATTTATACCATATTTTAAGCATTTTTTCAATGATTTTGACGCATTTTCTTAAATTTATGTAAACAATTTTCAACTATGCTTAAAACCACTATGCAAAGTAGCGTAAATACTGATATTACCACGAATTTTGTGCCATTTGTTAACTCTACATTAATATTTGGAATGATTTTGAACTGGCAAATATTCATAAACATAATATGATATAAGAATATATAATAAGTATTGGCATCAAATAACTTAATTAGGCCGTTTTGAAGCTTGCTATCTTTTTTGTTAACCAGAGTAAACAAATCAAAGAAGAATATAGAACCATAAATAGCATAGATTATAAATAGGCTTGCATAATACTCAAAAGCTATATTTAAAACACTTCCTCTATATTGTGTAATTACAACCAAAATCGTGCTAATTATAAAAATAATTGATTCTACTGCAAATGATTTGATATTTACCTTTTCTGGTTTAAATTTCGCAATATACATTCCAAAAATGAAATATACTAGCCACTCAAAAAATAGTAAATATGAATATTGGAATGTCAAAAATTGCTTGAATGTTAATGATACTAATAACGAGGCAAATAACGTTGCCTGAGGAAACCTTTTAAATACTTTTATAAACAATGGAAATAGTAAATAAAGCTGAACAGTAAATATTATGTAGTAAAATTGTGCCGATAATTCACCTAGAAATAGTCCTTTAAAATATGTGATTTCTCCTAGCCACCCCTTGTTATAAAAGTATAAAAAATAAATTGTGTAACAAATAACATACGGCAATACTATCTTTTTTAATCTTGATAGATAAAATTTCTTTAAATCTATATTATCATCTTTATATCGATTAAATAGCTTATATCCACTTAGAAAAACAAAAGCTGGCACAGCAAATCTAACCATTCTATTAATTGCAAAAAATATTTTAAACCATGTGCCTTGAACTGGATATGCCTCAATTGGAAGTGACGTTAAATGGATTGCAACAACACAAAAGCACATAAATATATTCATAAGGCTTATATTTTTTAATTTCATTTTTATCTCCCTTACTCTATAACAATAGCTATCTAATTGAATAAGATTATATAATATGTTACAATATTTATCAATTGGAGAGACGACATAAAGTCGCCTAAAAAGGAGGTGCAAAAATGAAAAAACGTGGTTTCGAAGTATGCAAAGGATACGAAGAAAAAGACATAAAAATGCCTATTAGAAAAACAAAAAAATCTGCCGGATATGATTTTGAATCTGCTGAAGATATTGTTATTCCATCAGTCTGGAAAAGTGTATTTGAAAACATAAAGAAAATTTTTAAAGGAGAGTCTGAAACAGAAAGCTTTAAACCTACTTTAATAAAAACTGGAATCAAATCATACATGAAAGAAGATGAAGTTTTAATTTTAGCAAATAGAAGTTCAAACCCTGCAAAAAAAGGTTTAATACTTGCAAATAGTATTGGTGTTATCGATTCTGATTACTATGGAAATGAAGATAATGATGGTCATATAATGTTTGCTTTTTATAATATTTTTCCTTTTGATGTTACTATAAAAAAGCATGATGTAATTGGACAAGCATATTTCCAAAACTTCCTAATTGCAGATAATGACGAAGAATTAAATGGCAACGAAACTAGAAAAGGTGGATTTGGAAGTACAGATAATTAAAAAAAAGACGGTTCAAAAGAACCGTCTCTTTTTTATACTTTTTCTTCTGTTGTTTCTACAGTTTTATTTTGATTTTTGAAAGGTCTTTCTTCTCCTTCAAAATTACCATTTCTATTTTGTTTTTTGAAATTTTTAAAATTTTCTTCATTAAATTCTTCTGGCATTTCTGGTCTTTCGAAATTTTTAAAATCTTCTTCATTAAATCCTTCCGGCATTTCTGGTCTTTCCATATTATTAAAATCTTGTCTTGAAAAGCCTCCTTGATTTTCAAAATTCTTTTGTCCTCTACCTCCACCAAATCCAGAAGACGATGTATCACTTGATGCTGTTACTTCACTTTCTAAATTACCATTTAAATAAATACTATATTTTTCATTTGGTATTATATCTTTACTTGTAAATACAATATGACTAAATCTCTTTTCAGAAGTTATTTCTTCTAAAACATTTCCATTTGCATCTTTAATTTCAATTTTTGTTCCTGCTTCTTGTGCTTTTGAAAGTGTAGCTACAATAGAACCTTGTGTGTCTGTTGTTTTAATTCCTTGAGCCATTCCCGAGCTTCCAATTGCTATTACTGTTCCATTTGTAAGCTCAAATGATCTTTCATAATCTATTGCTGAATTTCCACTATTTGTAGGTCCTTGAACTATTACATTTCCACCATTCATTTCTATTTGTCCGTTGCAATCTACTCCATCACCATTAGCGTTAACAATTATTGTTCCACCATTTATTGTTAATTTAGTTTTTGCATTTATTCCATCATCAGAAGAAATTAAATCTATTTCTCCATCATTTATTACAATATTCGTTCCTTCTATGCCTTCATAACATTTTGTAATTTTTATATTACCACCATTAACCGTCAAAGTTTCATCTGCGTGGATAGCATCATCATTTGTAGAAATCTCTAAATTTCCAGAATTTATAGTGATGTTTCTTGTTGCATTAATTCCATCTTCTTCAGCAGTTATTTTAATTGTTGAATTTGAAATTGATATCCATCCCATTCCTTCATCTGTATCATTAGAAGAACGTATACCTTTTCCACCTGCATTAATTATTATATTTGAATTACTAATTGTATTACTATCTTTTCCATTTATACCATTATTTATTGCTTCAACTTCTATGTTTGCTCCATCGATTGTTAAAGTATCTTTACTTGTTATTCCGTTTTTATTATTACCTTTAACTTTTAATGTTCCACTACCTGAAATTATTAAATCAGATTTACTATAAAGTGTTGCATTAGGTTCTTCATCTTCTTCTGAAGAATAATCATCATTATATGTATATGTTGTTCCATCTTCTATATAATTATTAGTTCCTTCTTTTAAATAAACCATTGTATTTTTTGATTTATATATATAAATAGGTGAACTATCATTACAAGTAATTGAAGCATTGTTTAAAACAAGTTTTACATTTTCTTTAGGTGCATTTACTATTATTTGACCATTTGAAAGAGTTCCTGTTAATTCGTACTCTCCTTCATCTTCAATATAAATTGTATCTCCATCAATCTTAACACTTGAATTACTTGATGTTGTTGCACCATCTTTTAAAGTAATTGTTGTTTTATTTTCAAATTCAAAATCGCTTTCATTATAACTTTTTTCTTCACTTGAATTTACTGAACTTAAATTTGAAGATGTATCATTTTCTTTAACCTCTTCTATTTCTTTACTTGAACCTTTATATGTACAAGCTACTGTTAATAGTGCGACAGATATTATTAATATTGTTAGTATTCCAATTATTTTTGTATTCATTTTAATCTCAACCTTTCTTCTCATATTGTAAGTTCATTATAACTGGCAATTATTTAAAGAAAATGTTCAAATTATGAATTTTTTGTGAATAAAAAAGCGGTTGACTAATCAACCGCAAATCTTTCTGCACTTCTTATAGATACTAGTATTGCTTGTTCCCTTGTAGCATTTCCTTCAGGACTAAATTCGTTGTCTCCGGTGCCTTTTATTATTCCAATATTAGCCATATAATATACAGCCTCTCTTGCCCATTCATTTATTTTGTTGTCATCTACAAAGACTTCTACAACATCTTTTTCTATTTTGGTATTAATACCAGATTTATTTAATGCTCTCATCATCATTGTTGCCATTTGTTCACGAGTAATTAAAGTATATGGCTCAAACTTATTTTCATCCATTCCTGCTGTAATTCCAATATTGTATGCTTTTAAAACTTCTACATCACTAGTATCTGTAAATGGATTTACTTCAACTGGTTTAGCTATGTTTTTAGATATTTTTTCATATAATTTTACGGCAACATGAGCAAATTCTTTTCTAGTAATATTTTTTGTTAAATCTTGATTATTAAAGATTTCTGGAATTAATTGTTCTTCATCTGCTTTGTTTATCTCTTCAACCGCCCAATCAGAAACTTTTGACCACTTTTTACTTTCAGTCTCATGCATTCCTAATTCATAGTTCCACTCAAATCCATATGCCCTATCATCAACACGACTTTTTGTATCTTGTTCTTTTTCATTTATATATGCATTTGGTGATTCAAATACATATCCATCTTTTAATTTAACTCTTACATATAATCTAGCCTTTTCACCACTTGTATTTTCGTCTTCAACAAACCAGTCTAATGACTCTATTGTGCCTGGGAAGTCACTTACTAAAACTAAATTATTTTTATTAAACTCTTGGCCTTTTTGTGGCATTTCGAACTCGTCAAACAATACTTCTGAAACTTCGTTTATTAATACCTCATACTCAGCAACAAAAGAGTTATCAAATTCTTTTATTGCTACTTTTTTACCATTAATAAATACATTTGTTTCTTTTGATATAACATAGTTTTTTTCTGCATTTAATTCTATATTCAATTTTGTAAGGCCATATCCAACTAAAGCATCTTGGCTAAGTTCTTTATCATTTTGAAAATACTTTATTTTAGATATTTCTACTATATCTTTTAATTCTTCATTTATAGTAATATCTTCTTTTTTTAGTAATTCATCTCTTAGTTTTATTTTTGGAATTTCTAAATCAATATTTAAAATTTTTGTAACTTGTTCACCATTTGATTTTGTTTGTTTCCCACCCAATGCAGGAGAAACAATTTCAAATGTTTTAGTTATCTTCATACTATTAGGAGTTATATTATCTTTTATTACACCTTTTGTACTATCATTAAAGTACACATCGGTGTTAGAAGAAAATCTATCTCCGCCGTCTTTAACTAAATCAAACTCAATAGTATAAGTATCTTCTTTTAAAATTTCATCTTGAGAAATAGCATTTCCCTTTGAATCTTTCCAAACAATATTTTCAACTCTTGCATTAGCTGTGGCTTCCAAAGATAAAGGAACCACAACTCCTTTTTCTGGTTCAGGCATTGTAACTCTAATATAGTTTAAATAATAATATCCAATAAGGTCTGCAAAACAAACACTAGAAATAATTATAAAACTCATTATCAAAATTGCTGTGGCAAATTGCCTTATTTTCTTCATAAGTTTTTCGCTCCTTTATGCTAAAGGTTTCTTTGTTCTAAAAACGATGTCCACCACCGCCACCTGATGAGTGACTTGAGTGCCCTGCAGAGTGGCTTGAGTGTCCTGCAGAATGTCCTCCTGATCCATGACCTGAATATCCACTACTTTCGGAAACAGGACTATATACTCTACGTTCTCCAGCTAGTTCTGCACTTGTGTTTTGGACTTGAAATTTTATATTACAATTATTAAGTATTTCTTCTGAAGTTGGCATTTTTAATTTTGAATGCTTTAATACATAAATAAATGTAGTTAAAAATCCTAATACTAATGCAATTAATGCATTACTTATATACTTCATTGGCATTGGTATTTCGCTAGCATCACCAGATAAAAAGCCTAATATACTTGAAAGAGAATAATTATTATTTCCACTTGAACTTTTTTTAATACTTCCTCCAAGTAACTTATATATCTGTTCATAAGCATGTGAAGCACAACCATACCAATTTCCATTTGAGGCATATCTATAAACGTTATCCGTTATAATGTCTGCTTTTGAAGAAGGTATTTTTTCAAGATTTTTTCCATCAGAATATATATAAATATATCTGTTTTCCATATCTACTAAAAATACACTTCCGCTTTGTTCGCCATACTTTGGATAATAATAATCATGTGCATAATCATGTTGATTTTGTGAATTGTTATTTGTAGATAAGAAAACAATATTTCCATACTCAGTAAGTGGAATCATATCTTCTTTTAATTTTGCTTCTTCACTGTCTGTTAACAAATCAGCATCGTCTTGTATTATTACTTCATAAGATACTTCTTCTTCGTTTGCAATAGCAAGTGATGTAAGTGAAATGGTAAATATAATAAATAAAACAAAAAATAATTTTTTATTCACTTAAATCACCTCCTCTTTTTTCTAATTGAGGTAATTTATTTGATGCTAATAAATTATGCTCTTTAACTAAATCTTTAAAAGACCACAAAACTAGTGCAAGCGATATAAACGCTGCTCCGTAATAAACCATATCCTCCGCAAAATGAGTAAAATAAGCAATAATTGGAAGGAGAATAGCAATCCATAATTTATATGTGTACTTAAAGTTGCCCTTTTTCTTCTTTTTCTCTTTTATAAAACTATCTTGCTTTAAAGTTGATTTCTTTTTAGCATTAGCTATACCTTTATCATCTGTATGTTCTGTTTTTATTGCTATCTTTTTAAATTGTCCACTAGATATTCTCAAACAAATAAAAGCTGTAACAACTGAAAAAATAGAAACATACTCTGGCTTTAATATCAAAAATCTATTAAGAACTAGAAATATAATTAGCCCTACTATAAGCGAAACTAATATGTATTTTTTAAAATCTATTGGTAAGTCCATAGCAACTTCACCAGTTTGTCCGTTTACTATTGCATAATGCATGCTTTGATTATCTTTGCTTCTTACACCTAAAAAGTATGTTGGAAACATACCAATTTTAAAATCATTATCAAAATTAGAAATCGTTGGTAAATTACAACCATATTTTCTAAACATATTGTCTTTTCTTAATCGTTTTGTTGCATCAGGTGTTGCAATTTCTTTTGCAACATCTTGATAAACATGTTTTTCAACATCTAAAGTATCTGCATAATATCCTGTTAGGTATGCTGGATCAAACTTAACTGCCTCTTTAAAATTATATGGAATAGACATGCTATAACAATCATAAAATTTTGATGATAAATCAAATGAAATACCCTCATAAGCAACATCTACATCGCTTTTAATAGCATATTTATTATAATAAATGTAGTCTCCTCTTCTATGAGAATATTTTTCGCCTTCATTTCTAATTTGTCCCTTCTTTTTTAAGTTGTTAATACAATATGGCATATATATGCCTCTAAACTTTTCAAGAGTAACATCTTCTTTCATGTACTTAGGCACAAATTTAAAACTATTAATTTTTCTTTTATATGCTTCAATACACTCTTCCCTAGTCTTTTTAAAAGGAATAACATAGTCTGGGTTTGTTTGCTTTAGAAGTTTATCTTCTAGCATTGCTTGTGAACCACAATAACTGCAAAAAGTTACTGCTGTGTCATCAAAAGTCATAAGAGTTGCACCACATTGAGTACATTTATAACTTTTCCCTTCGTATGTTTCTGCAGTGGTTGCTGTACTATTGTCAAAACTATATTCATTTAAATTGTCAACGTCTTCTACATCACTTGCAACTATTTTGTTCTTTATCTTTTCTTTTAATTCTTCAATTGTAAAAGCTGTTGCACAAAACTCGCATTTAACTTTTTGAAGTTCAGGATCATATTTCATTTCACCTGTACAATTAGGACATTTAATCATATCATCACCATTTTCATAATTATTAAATAATATTATATCCAATTTTTGAATATTTTTAAAACACTTTTGTCTTTTTGTATATAAGAAAATAAAATATCTAGAATTCCACTATTAATTTTGCACTTATAATCTTCTTTGTTTTCTAATTCCATTTTACCACTTCTTGCATAATTTAAAACAGGACATGTTCCACAATATGGCATATATGCACAAGAATGACATACTTTAGAGCATTCTAAACATGATGCATTGCTTGCTTCTTTTGTGATTTCAGATTCAATCAAATCTTTAAAATTATTATTAAGAACATTTCCTAATAAAAACTTTTTATCTCCCATTTCCGCAAGCATTCTACCTTCATCACATGTATAAATATCTCCATCATAATAGTATGCAAGTTGACCTATTCCAGCACCACATGGAGAACGAAGTTCCATAAAATTAACTGACTCTTGATTGATAATTTTACTAAGCATAATACCTGCCAAGCCTTCTATTAGCAAATATCCTTTTTTATTCACTTGTATAATATAATCTAAAGTCTTTTTATAAAATTCTAAAAATTCATCTGCGCTGTAACTAATATCTTCCCAATTTTTCTCTGCTTTTCCAAGTTTTGTAAGAGGCCTTATCCAAATACGGTTTAATCCTAAAGATACGTATTCATCAACTATTTCTTTATATTTATCAAAAGAATACCTAGTAGTTGTAAGAAGAGCAGATATTGTTACATCTTGTTCTTTTAATTTTTTAAAACTATTTATAGTTGCTTTATATGAGTCATTATCTTTATATGGCCTGTTTTTATTTTGAAGTTCACAAGGGCCATCAATAGAAGTACAAACTGAAATATTATTTTGAACTATGTAAGAAGCAATTTCTTCATTTAGCAATGAAAGATTTGTTACTATGTTGTAAGTAATATTCTTTTTTTCTTTTAATTTTTCGTTCTTTTCTTTTGAATATTCAATTATAAATTTTATAATACTAAAATTTGTAAGTGGCTCTCCGCCTTGAAACTCAAAAGTAATCTCCTGCGAAGGAGAATCTAGTGCAATATCCACTGCCTTTTGAGCAGTATATTCATTCATCAAAAAATCTTCTTTTAGGCTAAGATTACCCGCCTGACAATATACGCAATTATAGTTGCAGTTTTTACTTACAACAAAAATGTGAAGTACTGTCGACTCTTCTAAATACCTTTTATACTCTCTTATTCTACATTTAGACACATTTTTAAAGCTTTGTTCATCTTCGTATATAAACAAATCATCTTTTAGCTTTTTGGTAAGACTAATTGGTAATTTTTCATTGTTTTCAAGTTTTTTAAATTCTTTATCACTTAAAAATGAATAGCATCCATACTCATTTGTAATTAAGTAGTGATTGTTGATTTGTTTATAATTATATTGATTCTTTTTATACATATACTTACTCCAACGTAAATTTAATACTATTTTTTATTTTACCATTTACTCGCAAAGAATACTATAAAAAAAGACTTGAATTATATATTCAAGTCTTAATTGTTTATTTAAATAAATTCTTAAAAAATTCAGATATTTTTTTAAATACTAAAAGTATTTTTTCCCAGAATGTCATGCTTTCTTTTTTAGGTTCTAAATCTGTAATATCTTCTCCTTCATACTCTTTTATGGCATCGGTTTGAACAAAAATTTGCACTTTTTTAGGTGATTCATTTTTTTCTGATGCAAAAGACAAATTAGGCATATCTGGATCCATATCAAATATAGTTGTTTTATTTTCCAAATCATCAATATCTGATGTAATTACATTATAAATTTGGTTTTTGGCATTTTTTAAAGTGGTACTTTGGTTAGATATCGTTTTAAAATCTTTTAATAAACCTTGCGTTCCATTTATGGTATTTTTTGTGCCAGAATGCATTTGATTAGATATGGTATATAAATCATTTTGCAAAAGAATCAATTCACTTTGAATTGTTGAATTAACAACTTTTAAATCTTTTTCTAATTTTTGTAACTCACTTAATAGTGAAGTTAACGTATCAATTTCTTCATTTAATTTTTTATTGTCTTTAGAATTGTTATTATCTATTTCTTTGACAAATGTATTAATAATACTATTAATTGACTTAATAGTATTATTTGCATTTTTTATTGTATCTGGTACATCTTTTGAATACTCTTCATACCCTTCTATTACATCTGCAACTTCCAGTAAATCTCCTTGAAGTGAAACTAAATCTTTAGATAAATTCCCCGTATTTGTGTTCGTTTGCCCCATTAAATCTTCGGCTTTTTGAAGCTCTGTTGCAACACTTTGCAAATCTTTTCCTATACTTTGTGCTGTTTGTATTACATCTGTATAAAACTCTGGGTCTTCTCCGCCTGTTTGAAGTTTTATTCCAGCTTCAGTACCAATATCTTCAGTAGATTCTTTAATAGATTTCAAGCTCTTTGAAATTGCATTAATATCTATATCTCCAGTAGCATCAATATTTCTTAATAGTTTATTTAACTCTGCAATAGATGATTTTGTACTAACCAATAAATCTTCTAATTTTTCTAAATCATCTGGTAAATCTTTTGAACGTTTTTCAATTCTTTCCAAATCTTTTTCGTTCTTTTCCATATTGGTACTTAAAGCAATTAATTTTAATTTAAGCTTTTCTAAAAAGTCTTTTGTCTCATTTGCTCTTTCTTTTAAATAGTTAGCATCAACAATTATTTGAGATATTTTTTCATCTATTCTTGTAAAATCGCCACTTATTGTTTCAAGTTCATTTTTAAAAGATGTAATATCTTCAATTCTTTGGTCTGTTCCGCTATTTAAAGTATCTAAACCATTTTCTAATTCATTTGTACTTTTTATTATTTTGTCTAAACTCTTAGAAGTATTTGAAAGGCTGTTTAGTATAACATCTAGGCTTTCATTAGTAGCATCCCAAGCTTCTCTTAATTTGTTTTTATCTTCAACTATATCTTGAATTAATTCTAATAAATCACCTTCTAAAGGAACCATAGCAAAAGAAATACTATCCATTTTAAAGTTTTCTGTGCCTATTTCAATTGATACTTCTTTTTCGTGTCCTGGAAGAATCATAAATGTAAGAGACTTGGTGTTTCCTACAATTGCTTCTATTGCTTCATCAGAAGTTACACTTGTATACTTGGTCATATCAAAAGAAGCTTTTATTTCCATCATATAATTATTTTGATAGATTACTGGTGCTTCTTTATTTGGTATAACTTTAATTTTGACTTTTACAAGTCCACTTTTATGTGGAAGTTCAGAGGCAAGTGTTTCAACGCCATTTAAATAATACTTAATAGAAATATTCCAAGGCATTTGATTAGCTAGTTTTGTATCTGCAGTACCAATATATCCTAATTTCTTATCTCCAGATATATTCCAACTAATTTTGTCTCCAGAAATTATTGGTTTTTCCTCGCCTGTTATTACTTGTATTTTTTCATATTTTCCATAGTCATTTATAGTATCAATATTTGCAAAATTAAAATCATTATAAATATTTACTTTTGTAGGAGTTCCATAATTATCTATATTGATATATACCGACTCCATTTTATTCAAAATATGGCCTGTTTCTGTGCTTGCTGATGCCATTGTCGAAAATAGCATAATAGTTGCAAGAAGCAAACAAAATGTTTTTTGAATTATTCTATAAACATTATTTTTTATTTTTCTTTGACTTTTTAACACTTTTCTCACCTTCTTTTTTGTCACTATTTTTCTTTTCTTCTATTTGAATTCCTTCTTTTTTCTCAGACGTTTCAAATAAACTTAATTGTTCTTCTGTTTCTTTTCTCAAAGCTTCCGCTTTATTAATAAACTTTGTTAATAATTGTTCTCTATTTCTTGCTCTCCACATTTTGTAATTTTCAATTCTATGCTTAACGTATTCACGTGGTTTTATTCCATGTTTCTTTTCTTTTTCTTCTTTGATTTGTTTCTTAGTTTTCTTCTCTTCTTTTTCTTCTTCATTAGTTATGATTTCGACTTTTTCATTTCCATCTTTTTCAATTGTTTTTACTCTTCTTGTTACTAATTTATCAAATAAAGCTAGAAATTGTGGTAAAACTATAACTACAAGAATTACAGATATCAATGCTCCTCTTCCAACTAATTCGCCTATATCTGCAACAGCTTTCATTGATGAATTAAACTTAATAATATAACCTGCAGATATTAAAATTAATCCTGATGTGATTATTGAAGATAGCGACTCTTTTATCGCATTCATAGCTGACATTTTTTTGTTATAGTATTTTCTAAATTTTATATAATTATTTGTCATTAAAATTGCATAGTCTATGGTTGCTCCAAGCTCAACTGAACTTACAATTAAGTACCCTATAAATATAAGGGATTTATCCATATAAAATGGAATTGCCATATTAATAAATATGCCCGCTTCTATTACTACTGTTAAAATTATAGGAACTATTAAAGATCTAAATGTGAATATTAAAATAACTACAATTGCTGCGATAGAAATCCAATTAACAACGTTATAGTCTGATTGGATTGACTCTCCTATATCTATTGTTACAGGAATTGTTCCAGTATAATAATAGTCATCACCGTAATACTTACTTGTAATTTCTTTTACTTCGTCTAAAGTATTAAAAGCAAGGTCACTTTCTGAAGATGTTTTTACAAAAACTACAACTCTTGTGTATTTTTCATTTTGAAATTTTTTATAAATATCCTTATCTATAAAATCATATGGAACGCCTTCTGGCACTTGGTTTGCTAGTGTTAATACTTTATCTACTATTTTTAAATCTTCAAATTCTTGTACTAACTTTTTTTCTGTATAATAGTCTTTATTTGGTACTATAAGCATAATTGGAATACTTCTACCAAATTTTTCTACTATTTTTTGCTCATCTATATATCCTTTTGTACCCTCACCTGCACCAAAACAATTAGTTCCATATAGAAAATCATTATTTCTTTGCGCAACATATGAAGGAATAATAATTATTAATGAAAGTGCTATAAGTAATGGCCCTATTTTTAATGTTGCTCTTGAAAATCTATCAAATGATGGAAGTAAACTTCTATGTTTTGTTTTCTCTATTTGTTTGTTAAAAGTTAAAATTAAATATGGCATTAAAAATATAACGCAAAACAAACTAAATACAATTCCTTTTGCAAATACAAATCCAATATCTTTTCCTATACCAAAATTCATAAACGCAAGTGCTACAAAGCCTGCAACAGTTGTTAAAGAGCTAGATAAAACCGATAAACTTGCATGCTTAACTGCTTTTTTCATAGCAAGTTCTTCATCATCATATTTCTTTTTTTCTGCTTCAAATTGATGTAGCATAAATACTGAATAGTCCATTGAAACTGCAAATTGAAGAGCTGCAGAAATCATAAATGTAACAAATGAAACACTTTCAAATATGATGTTGCTTCCCATATTTAGCAAAATTGATACACTAATAACTGCAATAAACACAAGGCTTGAAAAATATGAGTCTGTGGTTAAAAGTAAAATTACTAATGTAAGTGGAACTAGAAACATCATTATTTTTATCATTTCATTTTGAAGTTTATCTCGAGAAGAACGATTATCTATAGCTGAGCCACTTAAGTTTGAATCTTCTGGAAGTATTTTTTGTAGTTCTCCAACTGCTTTATATGTTAAATCTGAATAATCGTCTTCTTCAAACATAACATCATAAAGACTACTACCATCTTTATAGTACTTACTTAATTCTTCTTTATCTACAAATGACTCCGGTTGATAAGCATCAATATCATCACTAAGCCACATAACTTTGTATATGCCATCTATAGATTCTATTTTTTCTTTATATTCTTTTGCTTCTGCAAGTGTAATATTATTTACCATCACTCTTGCCATAGATTGCATTCCAAATTCATCACGTGTAAGATTCAAGGCAACTTTTGAAGGCATATTTTCTGGAATATATTTTGACAAATCATAATTGATTGTAACTTTTGTCATTCCAATAATAGAAAGAACAATTAAAAAAAGGAAGAAAACTCCTATTTGTCTTCTAAATACAACTATAAAATGGCATAGTTTTTCTAACATTTAAGATTTCCTCCTTTCAATTCTTTATTCTCAAAAATATATTGTTTCTTGCTTTATGTAAAGCGTATATAATTTATCACTTTTTGGCAAAAAAATCAAGTAAATAGCGCTTTTTTAGTATTATTAAAAGTTTTAATTTTCGTCATTTGCTTTGACTTTATGTAAATTTTGTTGTATAATTCTTTTGTATTTTATATTAAGAGAGGTGATCCTAATGGATGACGTGTGGAAAGTAACTTGGAATGATGTTGAGTTTTTTGTAAGGACCGTCGCCAACATTTATAGGGACGCCAAAATTACAGGTGTGTATGGAATTCCTCGGGGTGGAATCATTTTAGCATCTCTTCTATCTTATAGATTAGATGTACCAATGCTTTTAGCTCCTTGTAGGAATTGCATAGTCATCGATGATATTTCAGATACGGGGGAAACGTTGCTACATTTTGACAGGAATTCTTCAGACAACGGGAAGAATAAGGGTTATCATATTGTTACGATGTTTTATAAAAAAGAAAGTTTAGTTAAACCTGAATTTTACATGTACGAAAAGACTGATGCATGGATTGTATATCCGTGGGAAGATAAGTAGAAATAAAAAAGCATCCAGAATTGGATGCTTTTTTAAAGTTATTTTAGTCTTATGCAATTCCAATACCAAGAATTGTAATAATTACTCCTATAAGAAAATACGTCCAAAAGCCATAAATCATCACACCTTCACAAAGCTTGATGCTAAAATATAGAACTAATGGATTTAAAAAGAGAAACAAAAAAAGTAACGAAACAACCAATATGATGGCAAGGGCAGTACTATTTTTTCTCATCTTTGTTGCAATTATTTTTACTATAAAATAAAAAAGAACTCCTACAACGATACCTAGCAGAGTCATCACCAAAGAAACAACTGCTGCAGCCTGCCAAGTTTCCATTGTTATTCTTGATGGAATAATTTTGGAGCCAAAGAAAATAACTGCAAAAACTACAAGCCAATCAAGAATAAACCGAATAACACCTTTAAAGCTAAATGTAATAATATGCTCGTCTTCCATTGCTTTTTCCTCCATTTTTATTATTCATAGAAAAACGACTAATAAAAATATATCCTCCTTTTTTAATTGATAAAGGCAATAAAAGTTTTAACAACGGAATTATTATATCATGGTTTACATAACAATGCAAGAACTAATCTTTTTGTTTTTTTATCCTATTCTTCTTCCACTATTGGTTCATATCCCTTTAATTCTTCTGGCTCTTCGTATTCTTCTTGGCTATTAAGTATATCTAAGGCTGATAATTCAAAAGTTTTATATACATATACTTTAATAATTACGCAATTACTTGGAGACAAGTCTCTTACAACATTACTAATAACACTTTGTGCATTTGCCATCTCTATTTTATTAAAACTTATAATATTATTATCAGCTAATAATTTATTAATTGGAAAAGTAATATTTGAATTATCTAAATAAGCTCCCTCTCTTTTAAGCGATTCAACATATTCATTAAATTCATCAAATGACATTATCATCTCATAAATTTGAACTAAATCATCTTCCATATTATCCTCACTCCTTTTTCTTTATAATAACTAAAAACAATATAGTAAGTCAAATATATTGTCGCATCAATTGACATAATGTAGAAATCGTGCTATAATGTGCACGGTTTGAATCCTTTTATTCCCTTTTTATCAGTCATATTTGACTGTTATTATAGACTGTAAGTATAGTTTTTAGAAGCACTATTAACTGAAGAAAATTACTAGTAATGGTTTAATGGTTATAGAAAAAATAATAATAAGATTTTTTACTAAATACAACAAAAAACGAAGGGAGATCATTATGATTTTCGGAATAAGCATTGGACTCATTGTTGGGATTGTTTGTGTAATCATCATTTTGCTTCTAGGCATAACTGGGTACGTAAAAGCCTCAACTGACGAGGCCTTTATCATCACCGGTCTTCACAAAGAACCTCGGTATTTAATTGGACGCGCTGGTATCAAGATTCCGTTTTTGGAGAAAAAAGACGTTTTAAAGCTCCAGCTAATTCCCATTGATGTTAAGACTAGTTCGTCGGTTCCTACTGCGGACTATATTAACATTATGGTAGATGCAACCGTTAATGTTCAAATTGGCCATGAGCCTGAGTATCTCAAGCTTGCTGCCAAGAACTTCCTTAATAAAGACCCTGAATACATTGCAACTGTTGCAAGAGAAGTTCTTGAAGGTAATGTTCGTGAAATTGTCGGTAAGATGCATCTTGAAGAGATGGTCTCTGACCGCCAAAAATTTGCTACTCTCGTAAAAGAGAATGCAGATCCTGACCTTGCTGCTATGGGCCTTATTATCACAAGCTTTAATGTGCAGAACTTTATGGATGATCAGCACGTTATTGAAAACCTTGGTGTTGATAACGTTGTGCGTATCCAGAAAGCTGCCGCTATTTCTCGTGCAGAATCTGAAAGAGACATCAAAGTTGCTCAGGCTCAAGCTGACAAGGAAGCCAACGATGCTCAGGTCAATTCTCAAACTGAAATTGCCAAGCGTCAAAATGAGCTTGCAATTAAACAGGCTGAACTGAAAATTGAATCCGATACCAAAAAGGCAAAAGCAGATGCTGCCTACAAGATTCAAGATGAGGAACAGAGAAAAACTATCGAAGTTACCCGCACCAATGCCGACATTGCCCGTCAGGAACGCGAAGTTGAGCTCAAAGCTCGCGAGGCAGAGGTTCAGGAACAAGCGCTTAATGCTGAGATTCGCAAAAAAGCTGATGCAGAAAAGTACCGGCGTCAGCAGGAAGCCGAAGCTGCTCTCGTAGAAAGACAGAAAGAAGCCGAAGCAAAGAAGTTTGAAGCAGAACGTGCTGCAGAAGCAAGAAAAGCTGAAGCAGACGCTATGATGTATGCAAAGCAGAAAGAAGCTGAAGGTATTGCTGCCGTTGGTCGTGCGGAAGCTGAAGCAATCCAGGCAAAAGGTATGGCTGAAGCCCAGGCTATGGAAAAGAAAGCTGAAGCCTATGCTAAGTACAACAATGCTGCAATTACCGAAATGATTATCAAGCAGCTGCCTGACATTGCAAGAGCTATTTCGGAGCCCATTTCTGCAATCGACAAGGTTACCATCATCGATTCTGGAAATTCAGAAGGTGGCGGTGTTCCTGCAGTTGGTGGTTATACCCCTGCAGTACTTGCCAAAGTAATTGAGTCCGTCAAGGAAACTATTGGATTCGATCTTACTGAGGTTATGCGTGCCAACACATATGCTGCAAAGGTAAATCGCAACGTAAATGTCGCAGCCGATCTGGATGCAACAAATCCTCTTGAGGAAGAATAAAGTTTTTTAAAAAATAAAAATAGAGTGACAATTGTCACTCTATTTTTTTATTAAACAACAAAAAAGCATCCTTTAAAAGGATGCTTTTTTGATATAAAAAAACTGGCGAAAACCTATTTTCACAGGGGGCGACCCCCAACTATCGT
>CAMUYU010000015.1 GCA_947164995.1 uncultured Clostridia bacterium | reverse complement strand
GGCATGAGAGTTGACAAATTGTTAAAAAATTATATAAAAATTATTAAAAAAAGTGCAAAAATAGTTGATTTTTGCACTTTTTTGTTGTAAAATATGCAAGTTAGAAAATGGCTAAATAGCGTGTGAAACTCGTGAGTTGCTAGAAAATAGGGCATTTAAGGGGATTTTATGGCTTTACTTTAGCTATTCAAAAATACATGATTTTGTAATATTTGGAGGTTTATTTTTTAAATGTTAGATGTTCGGGAGTGTTGTCCTGTCAAAAGCAGGTCGAGATAAAGAACGATATTTCATAATTACTAAGCTTGAAGACAACTATGTTTACATTGTAGATGGGGATCTTCACAAAGTTGAAAATCCAAAGCATAAGAAAATTAAGCATTTACAAGAAACAGATTTGTTTAGCGAAAAATTATCTGAACGTTTTAAAAACAACAACAAAGTTACAAATCAAGAAATTAAAAGATTTTTGAAAAACATCTAGTTTTTTCAAAGGGAGGAACAATGTCTAAAGAAGATGTTATTGAAGTAGAGGGAGTAGTCACAGAAGCTCTTCCAAATGCAGAATTCATAGTAGAACTTGAAAACGGGCACAAACTTCATGCTCACATTTCAGGAAAGCTTAGGATGAACTATATCCGTATTCTTCCTGGTGATAAAGTAAAACTAGAGATGTCTCCATACGATTTAAATAGAGGTCGTATTACTTGGAGAGGCAAATAAAATTGCGCGGCACGCCTTTAATTAGGCGAAAATATATATAAACATCAAACTTCAATGTTTAACCCACGTTGTTTTTTGATGTAGTAGCTAAGCACTTTGTGCTTCATAGCAACTTTTAGTTGTAGCTACGAGCTTATAATATGACATTTCACATATTATTAAGTTATTAAAATTACTGGTTTGTTAAAAGTGAATCAATTAGCTATTAGTAACTTTTAACACTGTTATTCTTATAATCTGTGAGAATAACAAAGTTCCTTGGCGATTAACAATCGCCGTAGTTTTAAGTGGCGTAGGCCATTTTATTCGACGATTAGAAATCGCATTTACTTTTAAGGAGGGAAAAGAAATGAAAGTAAGACCATCAGCAAAACCAATTTGCGATAAATGCAAAGTAATTAAAAGAAAAGGTGTTGTTAGAGTTATTTGCGTTAACCCTAAACACAAGCAAAGACAAGGTTAATTAGTGGAGGTGTATTTTTTAAATGGCTCGTATAGCAGGTGTTGACCTACCAAGAGAAAAAAGAGTTGAAATTGGTTTAACTTATATTTTTGGTATTGGTAGAACAAAATCAAACGAAATCTTAGCTAAAACAGGAGTTAATCCTGATACAAGAGTTAAAGACTTAACAGAAGAAGAAGTTATCAAACTAAGAGAAGTTATCGATAAAGAATATAAAGTTGAGGGCGACCTAAGAAGAGAACAAGCTCTTAACATCAAAAGACTTATGGAAATTAATTGCTACAGAGGAATTAGACACAAAAAGAACCTACCAGTTAGAGGACAAAGAACTAAGACAAACGCTAGAACTAGAAAAGGCCCTCGTAAGCTAGTAGCAGGAAAGAAGAAATAAAGGGAGGTAAATAGACGTGGCTAAAGTTCAAGCTAAAAAGACTACAACTAGAAGAAGAGAACGTAAGAACATTGACAAAGGTCAAGCTCATATCCATTCTAGTTTCAATAATACAATAGTTACAATTACTGACGTTCAAGGAAACGCTATTTCTTGGGCAAGTTCAGGCGGACTTGGTTTTAAAGGTTCTAGAAAAAGCACACCATTTGCTTCACAAATGGCAGCAGAAACTGCAGCTAAAGCAGCTATGGAACATGGTTTAAAATCAGTTGAAGTTTATGTTAAAGGTCCAGGTTCTGGTAGAGAGGCAGCTATCCGTGCTCTTCAAACAGCAGGGCTAGAGATCAGTATGATTAAAGATGTTACTCCAATTCCTCACAATGGATGCAGACCTCCAAAGAGAAGAAGAGTATAATCTTAAGAAATTTGAATAAAAGAGGTGTAAAATAAATGGCTAAAAGCAAAGGCCCTGTTTTAAAAAGATGTAGAAGTTTAGGCATTGATCCTACATTTCTTGGCTACGATAAAAAGAGTAAGAAAAATCCTAAAGTTAGTCATAGAAAAGTTAGTGAATATGGCCTACAACTTAAAGAAAAACAAAAAACAAAATTTGTATATGGTGTACAAGAAAAACAATTTAGAGGCTACTACGAAGAAGCTAGAAGAAGAAAGGGAGTTACAGGTACACTTCTTCTTCAAATTCTTGAAAGCAGACTTGACAACGTAGTTTATAGATTAGGTTTAGCTAGCTCACGTGCTCAAGCTAGAGCGCTAGTTAGCCAAGGACATTTCCTAGTAAATGGAAAGAAAGTTAACATTCCTTCATACCTTACAAAAGTAGGAGAGGAAATCAAAGTTAAAGAAGCAAGTGCAAACAAAGAAATCTTCAAGCAAATAGTTGAGGAAAACTCTAAAAGAGCTATACCAACATGGTTAGAAGTAAATAGAGACACTAAATCTGGTAAAGTAGTTGCTGTTCCAGAAAGAGAACAAATCGATCTACCAGTAGAAGAGCATTTGATTGTTGAGTTATATTCTAAATAGTAATAACTTGTGGCGGTGTAATCTTCGTGTTCTTTAGCACAAAGTACTTCGCTACAATAAAACAAAAAGTAAGTTTGTAATAAAAATAAAAATATTTAGGAGGTTAAAGAATGATTGAATTCGAAAAGCCAAAAATCGAATGTTTGAAGTTAGACAATGATAACATGTATGCAAAATTTGTATGTGAGCCTCTAGAGAGAGGTTATGGTGTTACAATTGGTAACTCTCTTCGCAGAATTTTGTTATCTTCATTGCCTGGCGCTGCAATTACATCTATTAAAGTAGATGGAGTTCAACATGAATTTACTACTATACCTGGAATTATTGAAGATGTAGTAGAAATCATTTTGAACCTTAAAAGTGTTAGACTAAAGATTACTGACAACGAGGAAAAAGCCTTAAGGATAGATGTGGATGGTGAAGGCGAAGTTACAGCTGCAGACATTGTTACAGATGGAACTGTTGAGGTATTAAATCCAAAACAACACATTTGTACAATCACAGAAGGCGGAAAACTTCATATGGAACTTACTGCTAATAGAGGCAGAGGTTACAATTCTTCAAACAAGAATAAGAATCCAGAACAACCTTTGGGTGTAATTGCAATTGATTCAATTTATACTCCTGTAAAGAAAGTAAACTTCTTTGTTGAAAATACTAGAGTAGGTCAAATTACAGACTATGATAAACTTACAATCGAATTGTGGACAGACGGAAGTCTTCTTCCACACGAAGCTTTATCATTAGCTGCAAAAGTTATGAATGAACACTTAGCTTTATTCATTGACTTATCTGAAGCAACAAAGAATACAGAAATTATGATTGAAAAAGAAGAATCTAAGAAAGAAAAAGTTCTTGAAATGACTATCGAAGAACTAGACCTTTCAGTTAGATCATATAATTGCTTGAAGAGAGCCGGCATCGTTAACGTTGAAGACTTAACAAATAAGACTGAAGACGACATGATGAAGGTTAGAAACTTGGGTAGAAAGTCATTAGAAGAAGTTACAAACAAACTTCGTTCATTAGGATTAGACTTTTTGCCAACTGAAGAATAATAAATAGGAAGGTGAAATAAAGTGGCAAATAGAAAGTTAGGTAGAACAGCTGACCATAGACAAGCATTACTTAAAAACCAAGTAACAAATGTAATTTTACATGGTCAAATTACTACTACAGAAAGCAAAGCCAAAGAAGTTAAAAGCTTAGTAGACAGCCTTATGGCACTTGCTTGCAAAGAAAAAGACAACTTCGAAATGGTAGACAAAGTTGTATCTAGAGTTAAACTAGACAAAGATGGCAAAAAAGTTACAGAAACTGTAAAAAGCAAAAATGGCAATTCTTATGATAGAGTAGTAAGAGAAGTTGTTACAGTTCAAGCTAAAAAAGACAAACCATCTAGATTAAATGCTAGAAGAGTTATGATGAAGAGCTTAAACAAAGTTAAAGATGAAAAAGGAAATAACATCGATTTACCTACAAAAATGTTTGATGAATTAGCACCTAAGTATGCAAACAACAAAGGTGGTTATACAAGAATCGTTAAATTAGGTAAAAGAAGAGGCGACGCTGCCGAAGAAGTTATTTTACAATTAGTTTAATATCATATAAAAAAAGACAGTTTTCACTGTCTTTTTTTTTTTTTTTATGTTCGAACTTTGGACCGTGAACTTGGGACCGTCCTTCAAAAGTTTAGGTCAGAAGAAAATGTTTACATAATATTAAAAATATGATATAATATTAGTGGCATTAGATATTATAAAGTATCTTCCGTGTACGGAAGGAATAATTAAGGAGGAAAAATTATGTTCGATTACAAAGCAGGAACGCTGTCTGCAATCCTTGATGAGAATGACAAGAAATTGTCTGTTCTTCAAGCGCTTAAAAGCCCTGCCACTATCAGTCAAGTTTGCCTTCGCCTGGATGATGGGAAAGTTGAAAAACTTGTTCCTAGCAAGATTGAGGCAAATATTGTTGACCGGTGTCTGTACATTACCACGCATAATGTAATCTATAAGGTACACGGGATAACCCGGAGAGCATTCTTGTCGGTAAAAGATGCTCATTTTGAGATCCGGCCTGTCATCGGAGATTATGGTGAACCGATAGACAGGGAGAAGTACATAAAGGTCTTTATGAAGAAAGACCTTTGGAAAGTCTGGAACGCTTTTAGCGATCCGGATGCCGAAATCTTCCTGGTTGATAGGAGCATTGAGCTCGGAAGGGTGAAGAGCCTTACGAGTCTTTTTGGAGGTAAACTTGAGGCGGAGACATTTGACCGCCAAAAGTATGTCCTCAAGCTCCGTTAAAATGCCAAAAATCCCCACACAATTGTGTGGGGATTTTTTTGCCTTTTTGTTGTTAATAAATGCCTTAAATGGGACAATATCAATGGATTTTTATACCCCAAATAATTGGAAATTTTGTAAAAATATGAGGTTGAATTTTAATGAGAATTTGTGAACTTACACAAGAAGATTTACAAAAGATTACGCCAATGATGGCACAATATTTGGAAGTTAAAAATAAATATAAAGATTGTATTTTGCTATATAGGGTCGGAGATTTTTATGAGATGTTCTTTGACGATGCAGAAGATGGTGCACAGGCACTAGAACTTATTCTTACAGGCAAAGATTGTGGACTTTCTGAAAGAGCTCCTATGTGTGGCATTCCTTTTCATGCAGTTGAATCATACATTCCACGACTTGTTAATAAAGGCTACAAAGTAGCTATTTGTGAGCAATTAGAAGATGTTTCTGTTGCAAAAGGTATTGTAAAAAGAGATGTAATTCGTATAGTTACACCAGGCACAGTTATAGAAAGCAATATGCTCGATGAAAAGAAGAATAATTTTATAGCAGCAATATATAAAAGAGGCTTATCTTACGGCTATGCATATTCAGACGTAAGCACAGGAGAGTTTTTTGTAACAGATATTAATTCTGGTAATAATTTTGGCAAGCTTTTAAATGAAATTGCCAAAACTGCACCGGCTGAAATTATAGTAAATTCAGAGATGTTTAATGATCCAAATCTTAAAAACATTAAAGAAAGATTTGAAACATTTATTACATTAAAAGACTTAGAACCAGAACTTGAAAAACAAGATTCTATTTATACATTTATTCAAAAAAATGGAAACAACGTTGAATGTTTAAATGAATTTATTGATGATGGAAAAGAGGAGATTTTACAAAATTCAAATACAATTAGATTAAAAGATAAAAACACAAATCTTTTCCAAGAAAATTCGGTAACTAACAATATTTTATCTGCAAAAGGTTTTATTGAAATGACAAAATTAAAGTATGCTTCAAAAGCCGCTATTTTGCTTATAAAGTCAATTAAAGAAACACAAAAAATAGACTTAACACATATCAACAATATTAATATTTACAACGTAGATAAATACATGACTTTAGATAATATTGCTAGAAAAAATCTTGAACTTACTGAAACTTTAAGAGATAGAAATAAAAAAGGAAGTCTTCTTTGGGTGTTAGATAAAACTGCAACTTCAATGGGCGCAAGGCTTTTAAGAAGATGGATAGAAGAACCTTTATTAGATATTAAAGAAATAAAGTTAAGACAAGACGGAGTAGAAGAATTAAAAAATAACATAATGCTTCTTTCTGAAATCGAAGAAAATCTTAAAAAAGTTTACGACATAGAAAGAATTAGCGGAAAGATTGCTTATGGTACAGTTAATGCAAGAGAGTTAATCACTCTTAAAAACTCACTTGCTCAAATACCAGATTTAAAGCTGCTTTTAAAAGATTCAAAAAGTGAAATCTTAAAAAGATTATATTCTGAAATTGATGAATTAAAAGATATTTATAAACTAATTGATGACGCAATTGTTGATGACCCACCAGTTTCTGTAAAAGAAGGTGGAATAATAAAAGTTACTTATTCTGAAGAGATTGGCAAATATATAACTGCAGCAAGAGATGGCAAGCAATGGGTTGCAAATTTAGAAGCAAAAGAAAGAGAACTAACAGGTATAAAGAATCTTAAAGTTGGCTTCAACAAGGTTTTTGGCTACTACATAGAAGTTTCAAAAGGTAATGTTCAATATGTGCCAGAAGATAGATATATTAGAAAGCAAACACTTACAACAGGTGAAAGATATATTACTGAAGAGCTTAAAAATATGGAAGGTATCATTTTAGGCGCTCAAGAGAAAACAGTTAATCTTGAGTATGAACTTTTTGTAGAAATTAGAAATAAAATTACAAAAGAAATTAAAAGACTTCAAGATACAAGCTTTGCAGTTGCTACAATTGACTGCCTTAATTCATTTGCAAAAGTTGCAAATGAAAACTCATACATTAAGCCTGAAATAAATGATACTGAAGAAATAATTATTAAAGACGGAAGACATCCTGTTGTAGAAAAACTAATTGCTTCAGGAGAATTTGTACCAAACGATACTTTATTAGATACAAATAAAAATCGTATAAATGTTATCACAGGTCCTAATATGGCAGGTAAGAGCACGTATATGAGACAAGTTGCATTAATTACATTGATGGCACAACTTGGAAGTTTTGTACCAGCATCTGAGGCGACAATTGGTGTAGTGGATAGAATATTTACAAGAGTAGGTGCATCTGATGATTTATCTACTGGTCAATCAACATTTATGGTTGAAATGACAGAAGTAGCAAATATTTTAAACAATGCTACACCTAAGAGCTTGCTAATTTTAGATGAAATAGGAAGAGGTACTTCAACATTTGATGGACTATCTATTGCATGGAGTGTTGTTGAGTATATTGCAAACAAAGAAAAAATAGGGGCAAGAACACTATTTGCAACTCACTACCATGAACTTACAGAGCTAGAAGATAAAGTTGAAGGTGTAAAGAATTATTGTATTGCTGTAAAAGAAAAAGGAGAAGATGTTATTTTCCTTCGTAAGATTGTTGAAGGTGGAGCAGATGAAAGTTATGGTGTTCATGTTGCAAAACTTGCAGGCATTCCAAATACAGTAATTTCAAGGGCTAATAGCATATTAAAAGATTTAAAAGAAGCCAATTTTGTTAATGACATTAAAAACAAAAAAGTAGTAGAACAACCTGTTCCAACTTTTGGCCAAATGGATTTATACAATTATAGACTTGGTGAAGTTGCAAGTGAATTAGAAAAAATAAACTTAGATGAACTTACACCAATTAATGCACTTAACATTTTGGTTAAGATGAAAGAAAAACTTTAGAAGGTAAGATAACAAAGGAGAAATAAAATGCAAATTGGAGTTAATTACTTACTAGAAGCAAGAGAACTTTATGAGGAAGGAAAAATAAATTATTTAGATTATTTTAAATTATATAGTTTAAATGCAGACTTGTCTGGAATGGAGTGGTGCTCAGCGCAAAACTTTGTAATGTTTCATGGGTTTGTTCGGAAGAGCATCTGCTTTTGGAGATAAAGATTTAATAAAGGGAATTGATATAGAAAAAACTAAAGAGATGATAGAAAAGTCTCAAACTCCTTATATTTCAGCACATATCTGTACTAAAAATGTTAATCAAACAAAAGAAGAAACACTAGAAGCAATAAAAGAAAATATCAAAGTTTTTAAAGATATTTTTGGAAAAAATGTAGTACTTGAAAATATTCCGTATAGGAGTCATTATAGCCATTGTGAATATGCAATTGATCCTGAATTTATTTCTCAAGTTATACACGAGAATAATGTTAATTTTTTATTTGATATTTCACATGCAAGAAGTGCAGCAAATCACTTAGGTATGACTTTGGAGGAATATGCATCAAAACTTCCTATGGATAAAGTTATAGAATTTCACTTGGCTGGAATGTATGACATACCAGATATTTCAAAAGAAGAAATAAAAAATAAATATACAGATGAGCAAATTAGATTTATTAATACAGTAAAAAGCAAATGTGATAAACGCGCGGATGACCATGGTAAGATGAATGAAGAAGATTACAAATTTTTAGAAGAATCATTACCAAAATACAAAGACACATTAAAGTATATTACTCTTGAATATGGCTCATACAGTAAATATGAAGGCTTTGAAGATAGTGCATATACTTATCCAGTTGCGGATTTTAAAAGTTCAAAACAAAATGTTAAAGAGGAAGTATTAGAACAACTAGAGCGAATACATAAAATAATATCTAGTGGCAATTATTAATTGCTAAAGAAGGGGAAGTTTTTATGGGTAGTATTGTTTTATTAGATGAACAAACCATCAACCAAATTGCTGCAGGAGAAGTAATTGAACGCCCTGCAAATGTTGTTAAGGAGATGTGTGAAAATTCAATTGATGCTGGTGCTACTTCAATTTCTGTTGAAATAGAAAATGGTGGTATTACATCAATTAGAATTACAGATAACGGAAAAGGAATTGCTCCAGATGATATCGAGTATGCCTTTGAAAGACATGCAACTTCAAAAATAAGACATGCAAGCGACTTGCTAAAAGTTTCAACAATGGGATTTAGAGGTGAAGCTTTAGCATCAATTGCATCAGTAAGTAAAATAGAAATGACTACCCGTACAAAAGAAAATGAATTAGGTATTAAGGTGAAAGTTCAAAATGGTGAAGTAATTGAAAAAGAAGAATGCGGAGCACCAATTGGAACTTCGATTTTAGTTAAAGAATTATTTTATAATACTCCAGTTAGATATAAATTTTTAAAGAAAGATTTTACTGAGGGAGGATATATAGAAGATGCAGTTTCAAAAATTGCACTTGCTCATCCAGAAATATCTTTCAAATTTGTAAATAATAAAAAAGTAATACTTCAAACATCAGGTAACAATGATTTAAAAACAGTAATATATAGTGTATATGGAAAAGATGTTGCAAATAATTTATTAGAAGTAAATTCAGAATACGAAGGTTACACAGTTACTGGCTTTTGTGGTAAACCAGAAATTGCAAGAAGCAATCGTTCTAATCAATTGTTCTATGTAAATGGAAGAAATATTAGAGATAAAATTTTATCTTCAGCTGTAGATAAAGCGTATGGCACATTACTTCACGAAGGAAGATATGCATTTTGTGTTTTAAATATTCAAATGAATCCGGAACTGGTTGATGTAAATGTTCATCCAGCAAAATTAGAAGTTAGATTTCAAGAAGAGAGCCAAGTTTTTTCTGCAATCCATGTTGCTATTAAAAATGCTCTATTCTCACAAGATTTAACAGTTGTTGATGATGAAGAAACATTAAAAGAAAAAGAAGATGGATTAAGAGAAAAGAAAGAAGGACTTTTTGATAAATATCGTCCTATAGTTGAAAATAATAAGCAAGAAGAAAAAATTGAAGAAGAAAAGATAGAAGAAAAAAGAGAGCCAAACAACGTAATAGAAATAGATTTTAGAAAAGAAATGGATATGTTAAAAGAAGACAACGAAGATTACACAGAGCCTACTAAAGATATGGAAGAGTCTATAGATGAAGATATTAGTATTTCGAAACTTGATTTGAAAAAAGAAGAAGACATTAATTTATCAGACTTTAGTTTGGCATCAGAACTAATTCAAGATACAAATCAATTTGTAGATAAGAATAGTTTATACAATGTGGAAAATAATGCCTCGCTTGGTACAATTAGTGGAATTCCTAATTTAAATAATAATGATGAATTTTCACAAAATGATTTATTCTCAAAAATTGCTGAAAGCTTTGAAAAACCTGAGTTACCAGAATATCAAATAATAGGTGTTGGATTTTTAACTTACATTTTTATTCAAATGGATGATGAAATATATATCTTTGACCAACATGCTGCACACGAAAGAGTACTTTATGAAAAAGTTAAAGCAAACTATTATAAAGATGGTGGAAGAGAGTCTCAAATGCTACTTCTACCAGATGTTTTAGAACTTTCAAAAAAGGATATGCAAAAAGTTGTAGATAACATAGATGTATTTGAAAAAGCAGGATTTGAACTAGAGGAGTTTGGAGAAAATACAATTAAGATTAATGGTGTTCCAGCAATATGCTATGAAATGAATACAAGAGATTTATTTTTAGATATTATTGATGGAATGGACCTTACTTCAAAAACTACAACAGAAGAAGTTGAAAATAGATTTTTAGCAACTGTTGCATGCAAGGCAGCAGTAAAAGCTAATATGAAATTAAGTGAACAAGAAATAAAAGCATTGTTTGATGAATTATTGCTTTTAGAGAACCCATTTACATGTCCGCATGGAAGACCTACAGCTATAAGATTTACAAAAGATGAAATAGAGAAGAAATTTAAAAGGAAAGGCTTTTAAAAATGAAACCAAAAGTTATTGTAATCTGTGGACCTACAGCTTCGCGGAAAAACTTCATTAGGTGTTATGCTTGCACAAAAACTAAATGGCGAAGTTATATCTTCAGATTCTATGCAAATATATAAAGAAATGAATATTGGAACAGCAAAGCCAACTAAAGAAGAAATAAAAAATATTCCTCATCATCTTATAGATTTTGTTTCACCTGATGAAGAATACAATGTTTCAAAATATAAAGAAGATGCTTTGAAAACAATTAACGATATTTTATCAAGAGGCAAGGTGCCTATAATTGTTGGTGGAACGGGGCTTTATATCAATACTTTGGTAAATGGTATTGAATTTTCAGATATTGAAAAAGATGAAGAGTACACATCTTATTTAGAAAAAATATCTAAAAAAGAAGATGGTGTTGATACACTTTATAAAATGCTTCAAGAAGTTGATCCAGAGTCAGCAAAAGTTATTGAAAAAAATAATGTTAGACGTGTTATTAGAGCTTTAGAAATTTTTAAAGTTACTGGAAGGAAAAAATCTGATTTAGATATTGAATCTAGAAAAGAGACTCCATACGAGTATCTTGTCTATGGAATTAATTGGGATAGAGAAGAACTATATGATAGAATAAATAGAAGAGTCGATATCATGTTAAATGATGGCTTGGTTGATGAAGTAAAAAAACTTTCAAATAAATACAATATTTCCAAAACTGCTTTACAAGGACTAGGATACAAAGAAGTAATAGAATATCTCGAAGGTAAGGCAAGTTATGAAGAAATGGTTGAAAAAATAAAAACTGAAAGTAGAAGATATGCCAAAAGGCAAATGACATGGTTTAAGAAAACCCCAGGTATTATTTGGCTTGATGGAAAAGATGTAAATTCAATGGTAGAAAAAATTACAAATGATTACATAGGAGAGTGAGTTTTTAGTGCTAAACGAAAGGACTAAACAAGATATTATATATTTGATTTTAGCAGTGCTAATTGTTGTTGGCGTTTATATGGCTAGTAGAATTTATAATATGTATAATAAACCATTAGAATATAATATTGCTCGTAACGGAAGAATTATAAATTATGAACAAGATGTAGCATATGTTGTAAGAGAAGAGGAAGTAGTAGATACTTCTGAGTATGACAAAGATATGCAGATTGTTACTTCAGATAATAGTAGAATTGCTAAAGGCGGTACTATAGCTTCTTTTGCAGTAGAAGAAAATGAAGAACTAAGAAATAAAATAAAAGAAGTTGATGTAGAAATTCAAGAGCTAATCAAAGATGTTCAACCTGAGCCAACTCAAGAGCTTAGAAGCGTTGAAAAATCACTTGAAAATGAGATTTATAATTACGTTCAAGAAAAGAATTACTACGAAGATATCACAAACAAGAAAAAATATTTGGATGAACTATTAGAAAGAAAAGTAAAAATAATTGCTGGATCAAGCACAAAAGGCTCTGACTTAAATAAACTTGTAAAAGAAAGAGAAAGTTTAGAAAAAGAAATTAATCAAAATAAAATCAGAGTTACTGCAGATAAAGCCGGCTTAGTTTCTTATAGAGTTGATGGATATGAGTCAAAACTTTCTCCAAACAGTTTTTCAAATATTACAGTAGATATGCTTGAAAATATTAAAGTTTCAACAGACCAAATAATTCCAATAGATACAAAGCAAGTTAAGATTATTAATAATTTTTATACATATTTAATTGTCGTATCTAAATCGGAAGAAAGCAAAAAAATAATGTTAAATGATGTAATCAAATACACAATCAATAACAACTTAAACACATTAAATAAAGGTGTAGTTGATTATATTATTAATGAAAACGACACAAGATATATATTCTTAAAAACAACAGAAAATGTTGAAAAACTTGCACAATATAGAAAACTAAATATTAGTATTGTTTGGTGGAATTACCAGGGAATGAAAATATCAGATAATTCAATTTTTGAAGATGTTATAAAAGATGATGAAGGAAATGAAATTGCAAAACTTTCCGCAATTAATTTACAAACAAATACAGGATATACAAGAAAAGTTTGGATTAAAGTTGAAAAGCAAGCAGGTGGATATAGTATAGTAGATAATTATACGGATGCAGAATTAGAAGAGTTAGGAGTGCCTGAAGATAAAGTAGAAGATAGAAGCAAGCTAAATCTTTATGATAAAGTATTAGTTATGACATAATAAAGCACAAAAAAAGCGGTTATTTCAAAGAAATAACCGCTTTTTGGTGCGGGTGAGAGGACTTGAACCCCCACGTCAAAGACACTAGATCCTAAGTCTAGCGCGTCTGCCAGTTCCGCCACACCCGCTTATTTATTGGACAAGGATTATAATAGCATTTCTAGGTGTAAATGTCAATCATTTTTCATTATTTTTAGGGTTTTAATAGGAGATATTTGCTTGTTTTAGCCTATAATGGTAAAATATATTATTGTAGTAAATATGAATAAAAGCGGAGGTATATATATGGATTTTAATAATAATTATGATTATAACTCTCAAAATGATATGGGTACTGCTTTTTCATCTGGCGGTTATGAAGCAGTAAGTCCAAGTCCTTTTGTTGGAGCAAATGTTGCAGATGAAAATACAGTTTTAATGAAAGTATTTAAGTGGATGGCCATAGGGTTAGGCATTTCTGCTATAAGTGCTTTAGGGGGCAGTATTTTAGTTCCTCCACAAATAATAGTTATGGCTACAATTCCACTTGCTATAATTGAATTAATTTTAGTTTTGGTATTCACATTAAGAATCAATAAAATGAGTGCAGGAGCAGCAAAAGCTTGTTTTATAGCTTATTCGGTAATTAATGGTTTAACTCTTTCATATATTTTTCTTATATATGTTACTGGGTCAATTTATTTAACATTTTTTATAGCAGCAGCAATGTTTGGAGCAGCGGCTTTATATGGAAAAGTCACCAAAAAAGATTTAACTGGTATGGGCTCATTCCTTTTCATGGGACTTATTGGTTTAATTATTGCAGGAATTGTAAATATCTTTATTCAAAATTCAATGCTTGATTTTATGATTTCACTTGTAGGAATAGCCATATTTATAGGCCTTACAGCTTTTGATGTTCAAAAGATTAGAAAATATTCTCAAGAAGTTGGACTTGAATCAAATGAACAAGTAAACAAAGTAGTTATATATGGAGCATTACAACTATACTTAGACTTTATAAATATTTTCTTAAAACTATTAAGATTCTTTGGAAGAAGAAAGAATTAAAAAATACCCCAGTTCAAAAGAACTGGGGATTTTTTTACCAATTTTTACATACATCTACCCAAGAAATAAATGATGAATATTTCTCAAGTTCTGGAATAGTTAGCTCTATTGCACTATTACTACTTCCACAAGCAGGGAAGACAGTTGTAAATCTTTTTAATGAATCATCTAAATAAGTTACAACACCTTCATTAATAGCAAAAGGACAAACTCCACCAACTTCGTGGCCAATAAGTTCTTTAACTTGGTCTGCACTTAACATAGAAGCTTTTTTACCAAATTGAGCTTTGTATTTGGCATTATCTATTTTAGCATCTCCTGCTGTAACGACTAAAATTGGCTTATCTTCAAGCATAAAAGAAAGAGTCTTTGCAATTCTGCAAGGCTCGGTATGAAGGGCCTGAGCTGCTAGCTCAACAGTAGCACTAGATTCATTTAATTCTATTATTTTATTCTCAATATCATAATTTTTAAAAAATTCCTTAACCTTTTCAATTGCCATCTTAAAAACCTCCTAAAATTACACACATTTATACCACTTTTAAACGAAATTGTCAAAATTCCCCTTTTAGGGACGTTCCTTAACGGGGGAAATTTTTCCCCAATTAGGGACGTTCCTTAACGGGGAAATTTCTCCCCAAAAAGGGACACTCCTTAACAGAAAATTTTCTTCTCAACAAGGACTGTCCCCAAACGGGGAATTTTTTCCCCAACAAGGAGCGTCCCTAAACGGGGAATTTTTTCCCCAACAAGGAGCGTCCCCAAAAGGGGAAATTTCTCTCCAAAGGGGCACTCATTCGCCAACTGAACCAAAATAGAATTATTAAATTGTACATAAGTTTGATATATGATATCATTTTAAAGGTAAGGAGGAAGAGTTATGAAACGAGCTTCTTTTATACTGCTTTTTTTGTTAATCATTATAAGTAGCGAGTGCTTTGCCTATTATTCAACATTTCGTATATGTGATAATGAAGATGATGAAAGCGATTATGGAGAATTAGATATAGAACCTTATAAAACCATAAAATATGATGAAGAAGATAATGATTTCAAGATGCTTTATACGGGAGAATATATATATTTATTTGATAATATATTTGGATACTCATATAATAATTCGGATCCTTGCTTTAATTATTTTTCAGTAGATGGGGATTTATTTGCTAAAGATGTTGGAGTACATAGACTTACAATATCTTTAAGAGATAAGGAAAATTATAGATGGTGCAAATATGACCCAGAATTAGATGAAGAAGTATTTGATATTGAAGATATTGTAATAGAATTTGAAATATATGAAAATAGTCCTGATTCAGTGAAAAAGCCACTACTAAGTTCAAGTAAGTATAGATGGACAGGAAAAGAACGTAATGTTCAAAATGTTTTTGGATATGATTCAAACTATATGAAAATATCTGGAACTTATAAGGCAACAGAGATTGGGCAATATACATACAAAGTTAGTCTGAAAGATAAGAAAAATATGAAGTGGGAAGATGGCACCACAGATGATATCACAGCTACATGGCAGATAATTCCAATTTATTTAATTAAGCCATCTTTATTAATAGATAAATTACAATTTAATGGAAAAAATCAAACAATATTGCTTTCAAATTTTAAAGAAGAAACTATGAAATTAGTTTCTGGAAACAGCGCATGGTTAATTGGAAATTATACAGTAACAATTGCTTTAAAAGATAGTGAACATTATTCGTGGAGAGAAATAATAGATGGTGAAGAAGTTTATTCTAAAGACAATGTTAATCTTCAATGGAGTATAGTAAGCGAGCTTGAACCTAAATGGGAGTTGATATTAAAAGATGGACAAACAGCTAAATATCCTTATGATGGAAGCGAAAAACAATTCACATATGATGTATCTTTTTATCAAAAAATAAATAATGTAACACGAAGAGTTAGTATAAATATTGATTCTGTTGCACAAGCAGTGAATAATAATTCAGCTTCAGAATTAGGTGATTACGATGTTGAATACAAACTTCTTTATCCAGATAGTTTTGTTTGGGTAGATAGAAGAGGTGGTGAACCTACTACAAATAACCGAACTATAAAGTATTCAATTGAAGAATATGATTATCAAGGATGGTTTAAGCTTTTTAAGTATTATGAGGATGATAAAATAGTAATTCCATATGTTGAAGGGCAGGAAAATTATATTCAAGACTATCATTTTATGCAATATGTTTTTAAATCTCAAAGAATAAACAATGATTGGTTTCCTATAGGAGGACTGCATCCCGCATATGAAATAACAGGAGATACATCTACAACAGAGCCAGGAGATTATCAAATTACCATTTCATTAATAGATGATGAAAACGGAGATTTAGTAGAGGTATATGATTATACAAATTCAGAAGTAACTTCACCAATACCTCAAAGTGTTAGTAGCTATACTATTAATTGGAAAATAGTAGATAATTATGAAGAATATATGAAAAACTTAAACAAGCCTGAAAGTGAAGATGGAGATTTAAATGGTGATAGTAGCATAAATATTATTGATTTAAAATTGCTACTTCAAAAAGTGATTTCAAATCAAACCGGTTTGTGGAATGAAGATGAATTATTAGTATGTGATTTAAATAAAGATAATGATATAAATATTATAGATGTGAAGTTATTATTGCAAAAAGTAATAAGCAATATATAATTTTAAAGAGGAAGGTGAGTTTATGGGAAGAAGAGATAAGATTAATTATTATTTGGACATGGCGGAGGTTACTCTTGAACGTTCTACTTGCATAAGAAGAAACTATGGTGCAGTTGTTGTTAAGAATGATGAAATTATTTCAACAGGATATAATGGTGCACCAAGAGGAAGAAAAAATTGTGATGAGTTAGGTTATTGTGTGAGAGAAAAACTAAATGTTCCTAGAGGAGAAAGATACGAACTTTGTAGAAGTGTTCATGCAGAACAAAATGCAATAATAAGTACAGAAAGAGGAAAACTTCTCGGCTCAACGATGTTTTTAAGTGGTAAAGATTATAAAACAGGAGAGTATGTTGCAAACTCAAATCCTTGTTCATTGTGTAAAAGAATGATAATAAATGCAGGAATTAAAGATATCTACATAAGAGATTCAAAAGATGAATATAGACATGTTATGGTAGAAGATTATATTAAAAATGATGAAACTTTAGAAGGTAATGTTGGATATTAAAAAGGGGGAGCAATCATGTTTGAAAACATTTCTATTTTTCATAGCAGTATAAAAATTAAAGGAAAGCATACATTTTATTTTGACCCTTATAAAATAAATGAAGAAAGTCATGATGCGGATGTTATTTTTATTACTCACTCACACTCTGACCATTTTTCACCAGAAGATATTTTAAAAGTTGCAAATGATGACACTATAATTGTTGCACCTCAAAGCATGAGTGAGAATAGTGTTTTGATAGATATTTGGAATGGAGCACCAAATACTCCTGTTGCAAATGTTATTTTTGTAAATCCAAATCAAGGATTTGCACTTTCACAATTTGATACAGAATTTACAGCAATTCCAGCATATAATACAAATAAGCAATTTCATCCAAAAGCAAATAACTGGCTAGGATATATAGTTTCTATAGAAGGCACTACTTACTACGTTGCAGGCGATACAGATATTACAGAAGAAGCAAAAAATGTAAAATGTGATGTAGCGCTTATTCCATGCGGTGGTACATATACAATGGATTATAAGGAAGCGGCAGAATTAGCTAATACTATTAAGCCTAAATACGCAATTCCTACTCACTATGGTAGTGTAGCTGGTTCTCCTGAAGATGGTCAAAGATTTATTGACCTTTTGAACCCAGAAATAGAAGGAATAATTAAAATCTAATTTACATAATGCTTGACATTTTGGAAAAAACCTAGTAAAATAACAGAAGTTGTAAGTGTTGTTGGTCCATGAATTTTAACTAAGATTTGTGATTTGGAGGTTTTTTAAAATGCCAATTGTACATTTAAAGAAACGGTACTGGGAAATGGTTCACAATGCCATTCAAAGCCAAATAGGCCTAGAGCGCGAGAATTATTTCCGCACGGTGTGCCAGTATGTCGGAGCTCCTTATTCCACAAGCTATGAAATTAAAAAGCTTGAAGAGAGGATGTTTTCAATGGAAAGAGGGGCAACCCAGATGTATAGTTTTTATCTGGAACACCCCGAAGAACTCGAAGGCCTTACCATTGAAGAATATGAAGAGTTAAAAAACAAACGCAAAATGCTCTTCAAGAAATCTCGTGATATCCTGGACGACATCAAAAGGTATGAAGCAATTGATGAGCTTATACAAAAGGCTATCAAGCGTGCCGACAAGCCTTTTGATCCTGACCTTGGTCCAGATGTGAAAGATGATGGAGATGATGGCGAACTCATGATAGACGGAATGTCTTATCAGGATTGGGATCGCCTGACAGATGCATTAATCTACTAAATAAAGAAGAGAGGTTTTTACCTCTCTTTTTTATTATATTAAAAAATCATTAAAAAGTTGAAATTAAGTATTTGTATTTGATATAATAATCATGGTGAGTTATGCTATATTAATTCACTTATTATCTAAAAGATAATAATATCAAACTTATTATTAGAATTATTAATAAGTACTAATTAAGCTAATTAATTAGGTTAGAGGAGGAAGAAAAATGGTAGAAGATAATGCTATCAAAGCGCCTAAATCGCCATTTGCGATGAGGGAAAATGAAATCAAAGTATTTGATGGAAAAGACGGCTATGCATCAATTGATAGAGTCGTTAATAAAATCGATATGGGAGTTATAAACGAACTTCATTTTCAAATATTAGAGTTAATAAACGAATTTGGTTTTATCACCTCAAGGCAAATTTATATGTTACTTAAGATGAGAGGAGAAGAACTTAAATCTCAAGATAAACTAAATAAAAAATTAGAAGATTTAATTAAGACAAAAGTAATTACTAGATATTACTTTGAAAGCTCAGAAGGTAAAGGAATTTATAGAGTTTATTGTCTAGATAAAAACGGAAAATATTTACTTCAATCTCGTGGTATTAAAACAGAATGGCAAATTACCGATAACACAAAGCCAGTATATATGATTAAAAAACGTTTGGCAGGTAACCAAGCCATCATTGCATACAAGCAAAAAGTTGGTGCTTATAGAGGTCACTTCGTAAATGTAAATCTTTTTGCAAAACGTCAGAATACCAAGTTCACAGCTTCTGGCGGTCAAGTAGTACTAGTTAAAAACGATATCAAAGTAGATATCATCTTTGAAGTAGTAAGACGTAATCCAGGTTGGGAAGAAAAATTTATGGAAAAGATGAAGTTATATGAAAACTTCTACAAAAACTTCCAAGCTAAAGATTGTGGATTCGACAAAAAGCCTCAACTTATCATTATTGGAGAAGATGACAACCACTTAGTAGAAATCTTCAAAAACTTTATGAGAGTTCAAGCAGACTTAGAAGGAATCGAAGTATTCTATACTACCGACTTAAGACAGTTAGAAGAAAGCTTAGAGACAAGCTTAATTGCATTTAGATTAAATGAACAAACAGGTAGATACCAAAAAGAAATTATTCAAACACCACTATTAGAAAAATAAAAAAAGTCCCTGACACCAAAAAAGGTGTCAGGGTTTTTTTAGATTCTAGCGCTTTCGTCAAAAGTGTATGCTTGAATCGCTTTTTTGAATTGATTAATGAGATGCTGAGGTTCTGGGAACTCATCAAGGCAAGCACCTACAAACATTTCACGAAGTGAAAGTCCAATCTGTTTTCCATTTTCATCTGTAGGAGCAGAGAGGATGTCTGTAAAGTAAGACATGTTCATAGGAAATCCACGCTCATAAGCATAGATTTTTGCATATCCCATAATGGCTCTTGTGTTGCCATCTCTAAACGGATGCGTCCGCCAAAGTTCAGCAATCTTTGTTGCAAAAAGCGTTGCAATCTCGTCAAGAGATTTATTGCCCCACCGGATGGCGTTTAACTCGTTAAGTGTATGAATAACTTCGCGCTTAATCTTGGTAGGTGGAGAATAATCAATTGATAGTCCAGGAATAAAAAGTCTTTCAGCTTTAATTAATGGAACAGTTCTAAATTCACCAGCCCATGTAAAAAGCTCATCAAAAATGTAGGCATGAATCCGTTTCAAAAGCAGGTAGTCAAGGTTGTCGGATTCAACAAGTTCAGTACTTATAACTTTGTGTGCCAAAAACTCTTTTTCTGCAAATGCAAGTTGATCATAGTCCATTATGCCAAGCCGGTTGATGAGTACTCCGTTTGAGTACACATATGGGTCTTGTGGCCTTGCCTCGGAAAGGCTCGTCTCATATAATAATTCTTCAGGGTCTATATAGAGGTCCTGAGTAATAGGAATGTTCATAATGAATCTCCCTTCATAAAGTATTTTTGAAAATATACGCGATTATATCACGTTTACATAAAAATATCAATCATTTTATATAAATTTTATATCCTTTAATAAATTGAAAAAAAGCTAAATTCATGATATAAATATGGTGCAAATTAATATTATTAACTTGCTAAACTTTTAATAAAGGAAGTGAGAACATGTGGGGAGCAGTAATAGGAGATTTAGCAGGCTCTAAGTACGAGTTTTCCCAAGCCAAGAAAATATCTAGAGTAGACGTCACAAAAATAATTGAAGAAGACAGCTTTTTTAGTGATGATACGATTCTTACTATTGCCATTTATGATGCAATTTTTCATGGATGTCAGTATGAAAAATATTTGCGGTTATATGGAATAAATTATTTAGATTATACTCCGAAGACAACGGTAAAGAAAAAATTTAAAACCCCATTTAGTCATGGCTTTGTAAATTGGTTACAAAGAAATGCTGATGGTACTAGTGCTGGAAATGGTGCTATGATGCGAATTTCCGGCGTTGGATTTATGTTTGACAGCAAAACTGATGTTATAAAAAATGCATATTTGGCAACAAGACCTTCACACTTTTCAAAAGAGGCAATTGATTCTGCAACAAACATTGCACTAATCATTTACTATGCAAGACTTGGTATGGGACCAGACGATATTATGGAAAGGCTTGGACTAAAAAGCCTTGTTTATAGGCCGTTTGAGACATTTAACAAAACCTGTTCTGAAACAGAACCTAACTGTTTATATGCGTTATTTTCTTCAAATAGTTTTGAAGAAGCAATCATAAGAGTTCTTAGTATGGGCGGAGACACAGACACAAACGCTGCTATTGTTGGAGCAATGGCAGAAGCTCTTTATGGCGTACCACAATATCTTGTTGATGAAGCAAGAGCAAAGATTCCAGAAAGCTTTTCTAAAATTTTAGATAAAGCTTACGAATTAAAGAAAAAAGCTACGGAAAAATCATAAAATTCCGTAGCTTTTTGTTGTTAAGAACACATTTTCGTGGTAAAATGTTAGATTGATAATGCGCTACAAAGTGACTCATCAATAGTCATACATATATAGGAGAAAAAGATGAACGAGTTTATAGAAATAAGAGGAGCCAAAGTTAATAACCTTAAAAACATATCATTAAAGATTCCTAGAAACAAACTAGTTGTTGTAACAGGACTTTCTGGTTCAGGAAAATCAAGTTTAGCATTTGATACCATCTATGCTGAAGGGCAAAGAAGATATGTTGAAAGCCTAAGTTCTTACGCAAGACAATTTTTAGGCATAATGGAAAAGCCAGATGTAGAGATGATAGAAGGTTTATCACCAGCAATTTCAATTGCTCAAAAAACAACTTCTAAAAATCCTCGTTCTACAGTAGGTACAGTTACAGAAATATATGACTACTTACGTTTAATGTACGCAAGGATTGGTATTCCTCATTGTCCAAATTGTGGAAAAGAAATTAAGCAACAATCAATAGACCAAATTGTAGATAGTGTTCTAGCATTAGGTGAAGGTACAAAGATTCAAATATTAGCTCCAATTGTTAGAGGCAAAAAAGGAGAATATACAAAACAACTAGAAGATGCTAAAAAAGATGGATTCGTGCGTGTAAGAGTAGATGGTAAAATGTATGAATTAGGTGAAGATGAAATCACCATCGACAAAAAGAAAAAGCACAATATAGAAATAGTAGTAGATAGACTAGTTATTAAAGATGCAATAAAAAATAGATTAAATGATTCATTAGAAACAGCACTAAAATATGCTAACAAACTAGTTTTAGTTGATGTTCAAAATTCAGAAAAGAAAAATCAAGAAATACTATTTTCTCAAAATTATGCATGCCCTGACTGTGGAATTTCTATAGAAGAATTAACACCTAGAATGTTTTCATTTAATAATCCATTTGGTGCATGTCCAGTTTGTAGTGGTATTGGCAATCTAATGAAAATGGATCCAGATAGAGTAATTCCAGATAAATCTATCTCTCTTTTAGATGGTGCAATTCGTGGAATGGGTTGGAGTAGAGAAAAAGACTCAATGGGTCTTATGTATTTAAAATCATTAGGAGAACATTATGGTGTAGATATAGAAGTTCCTTATGAAGATTTACCAGACTCATTTGTACAAAAAGTATTATATGGAACAGGTAAAGAAAAAATTCATTTCATATATGAAAGCTCTTCAGGAAAACGTACATTTGATGCGCCTTTTGAAGGTGTAATAAATACAATGGAAAGAAGATATAGAGAAACTTCTTCAAATGGAATGAGAGAGTTTTACGAATACTATATGAGTTCATCAAATTGCCCAGAGTGCAATGGTGCAAGACTTTCAAAAGAAGCATTAGCAGTTACAGTTGATAGGAAAAATATTTATGAACTTACACAAATGTCTATAACTAAACTTTTAGATTTTATTAACACTATTAAATTATCTGAAAAAGATGAAATCATTTGCAAACAAATATTTAAAGAACTAAAAGCAAGACTTGGATTTTTAAAAGATGTTGGACTAGAATATTTAACTTTATCTAGAAGTTCTGGAACACTTTCTGGAGGAGAAGCACAAAGAATAAGACTTGCAACACAAATAGGTTCTGGACTTATGGGAGTGTTATATATTTTAGATGAGCCAAGCATTGGACTTCATCAAAGAGATAACGAAAAGTTATTAGCATCTCTAAAAAAATTAAGAGATTTAGGTAATACATTAATAGTAGTAGAACATGATGAAGATACAATGTATGCTGCAGACCATATTATAGACATAGGCCCTGGTGCAGGAATTCATGGTGGAGAAATAATTGCAGAAGGAACAGCAGAAGAAATAAAAAAGATTCCAGCGTCTATTACTGGACAATACTTAAGCAAAAAAATACAAATACCAGTACCAGAAAAAAGAAGAAAAGGTAATGGTAAAAAATTAGAAATAGTTGGAGCTGAACAAAACAACTTAAAAAACATAGATGTTGAAATTCCTTTAGGAATGCTTACAGTAGTTACAGGTGTTTCAGGTTCTGGAAAATCAAGTTTAATTAATGAAGTCCTTGCAAAAACACTTGCAAAAGAATTAAACAAAAGTTCAGATAGACCGGGACTAGTTAAAAAGATAAAAGGAATAAGTAACCTAGATAAAGTTATAGACATAGACCAATCTCCTATAGGAAGAACTCCACGTTCAAATCCAGCAACATATACAGGAGTATTTGATTTAATTAGAGATTTGTTTGTAGAAACTAACGATGCAAAAGTAAGGGGATATAGTAAAGGAAGATTTAGTTTTAATGTACCAGGTGGAAGGTGCGAAACTTGCCAAGGTGATGGTATCATTAAAATTGAAATGCACTTTTTATCAGATGTATACGTTCCTTGCGATGTATGTAAAGGAAAAAGATATAATAGAGAAACTCTAGAAGTAAAATATAAAGGAAAAAATATTTCTGATGTTTTAGAAATGAGTGTTGAAGAAGCATTAGAATTTTTCAAAAATGTTCCAAAGATTAAAAACAAACTTCAAACTTTATATGACGTTGGATTAGGCTATATAAAACTTGGACAAAGTTCAACAACTCTTTCTGGTGGAGAAGCACAAAGAGTAAAACTTGCAACAGAGCTTGCTAGAAAATCTACTGGAAAAACAATGTATATACTAGACGAGCCTACAACTGGTCTTCACATGGCAGATGTACATAGGCTTATAGAAATATTAAATAGACTAGTAGATGGTGGAAATAGTATGATTATTATAGAACATAACTTAGACATCATCAAAGTAGCAGACCACATAATAGACCTAGGACCAGAAGGTGGAGATAACGGTGGAACCATTGTTTGTACAGGCACACCAGAAGAAGTTGCTAAAAACAAAAAATCATATACAGGACAATTTTTAAAGAGAATACTTAAATAAAACAAAATGTCGGCTTTTTGCCGACATTTTTATTATGAATTCAAATATTGCAATATTAAACTCATTAAATTAAAATTATATTGATACATATGATAAAAGGTGATGGATAATGATAGGTAGCGAACAAGCTTATTATAGTGGAATATTAGAATTCATTGGGGTTTTTATAATTGCGTTAATTCGTGAGTATGGTTGGCTTATTGTTCCAGTGATTTTAGCTATTATAGGAAGAAAACTATACAAAAATCATATTAGCGAAACTATGGCACCGCTTGAAAGACTTGAGGACGTTAAAATAAAGAGTGGAGTATATACTCCAAATGAAGCAGAAGAAGAAAGAATAGTAAGCTTAATTAAATCAAAAGATCCACAATTTGATAAAGAACTATTTGAATTATTTGTTCAAGAGATTTATATAAGATTTGTAAAAGCATATACTAATAATGATTTAGATAGTATGCAAAAATACGTGGATATTAATATCATTGAAAATTTTAAACTTCAAATTTATCAAAAAAATGCCTTAGAACTTAAGGACTACGTTGAATTATTAGAATTCAATTACGTAGATTTTTTTGGATATCACATAGAAGGAGAAAACGAAATAGTTAGTGTTGCAACTAATATTGATATGTATGAATATACAAAAGATAATGAAGGAACCATTGTAATTGGAAGTGACAAAATAAAAAAGAGTATGACATTTATTCTTTCTTTTACTAGAAAAGTCGGCGGAAAAACAATTAATAATTTAAAAGATTATAAAGATGGTAAAGTTCATTGCCCAAATTGTGGTGGAGTTATAACAAGTTCATATAGTGAATGTGAACATTGTGGAACAACGTTGTTTAATAGTACCGAAAATTGGCTTTTAAGTCATATTGATGCATTATAATTGGCAATAAGAAAAGAGGAAAAATGTTTAATATAATAAAAGAGCTATTAAAGAAAAATCCAGATGCACGTGAAGTTTATAAAAGCAATTCAACTCAAAATATCAATTTGTCAAAAAAAATAAGAGAGTTTAATCCTGAATTTTCAGAAACATTTTTTATGACATGGATGAGCACTACATTTATTAGATATATTTTTTTAGCTTCTAATCATGATGAGAAAATACATCAATTTGAAAAAGTATATCTAACAGACAATGCAAAAAAAGACTGGAAAGAAGATTTGGAATTATATGATATTTTTAAAGTTGTATTAGTAAATCATTTGGATTTCATAGACTATTTTCATTCTGAAAAAGAAGAAGAGATGGAAGTAAGATTAAGAGTAATAGGCAAGGGATTAAAAGAAGAGGATAGTATGGATGTAACAACACAAAAAGTGTTGTATTATGATATAGTGCTTGTAAAGGATAGCCACAAAAAAGCATTATTAACTAATATAACTACTAATTGTCCTAACTGTGGTGCACCAACAAAAATTGCAACTTATGGAATTTGTGACCATTGTGGTCAAATGGTTTCAATATATGACAATGTTTGGAAAATTCAAAGTTTAAAGCTAAATAAAAAATATATTTAGGAGGTACCAAGATGTTTAAAGATGGTCAAGTTTTAGTAGGAAAAAGTGGAGAAAAAGAACTATGCATTTTGCCACAAATGGCAAATAGACATGGTTTAATTACAGGTGCAACAGGAAGCGGAAAAACAATTACATTAAAAGTAATGGCAGAAAGTTTTTCAGAGATGGGAGTTCCAGTATTTTTGTCAGATATAAAAGGAGATTTAGCTGGCACATGTATACCAGGAACTTCTACAGAAAAATTACAATCAAGACTTGAAGGACTGGGAATTAAAGACTTCAAATATAAAGGATTTCCAGTTGTATTTTGGGATGTTTTTGGAAAAGATGGACACCCAATAAGAGCAAGAATAGAAGATATTGACCCAGTTATTCTTTCTAGAATGTTTGGTTTATCTGAAGTTCAAGAAGGAGTTTTAGCACTAGCACTTAGAATTGCAAAAGATAAAGGAATGCCAGTAATAGATTTAAAAGACCTTCGTACCTTACTAAATTATGTTGGAGAAAATAGAAAAGAATATACAATTAGCTATGGTAATATGTCAGCGCAAAGTATAGGTAGTATTCAAAGAAGCGTAATTCAGCTTGAAGATCAAGGTGGAGATAAATTCTTTGGTGAACCTGCGTTAGATATTAATGATTTTCTTCAAGTAGATAAAATGAGTGGTAATGGAAACATTAATATACTTCATGCAGTTGAATTATTTAAACAACCAAACTTATATGCAACATTTATGTTATGGCTTCTATCAACATTAAATAATACACTACCTGAAGTAGGTGATTTGGATAAACCAAAAGTAGTGTTCTTCTTTGATGAAGCTCATTTGTTATTTAATGATTTGCCTGGATACATGCTTACAAAGATTACACAAATAGTAAAATTAATTCGTTCAAAAGGAATAGGTTTGTTCTTCATTTCTCAAACACCAAACGATATTCCAAATGAAATATTGGCACAACTTTCAAATAAAGTTCAACATACATTAAGAGCGTATACACCAGCAGACCAAAAGATAGTAAAAGCAGTTGCAAACTCATTTAGAACAAATCCAGAATTTGACACAGAGCAAGCAATCTTAGGACTAGGTACAGGCGAAGCATTAATATCATTTGCAAATGCAAAAGGTGAACCTAACGTTGTTGAAAAGGCAACAATACTTCCTCCACAAAGTGATATGGGAGCTATAGATGGTGCTACTAGATTAATGGCACTTGCTAGAAGTCCATTTAACGGAAAGTATGAAGATGCAGTAGATAATGTTTCTGCTTATGAACAAATAAATGAAGAACTTGCAGTAAAAGAAGAACAAGACCAAAAAGAGGCAGAAGAAAAGGAAAGAATCAAAAAAGAAGCAGAGGAGAAAAAACAAGCTGAATTAGAAGCAAAACAAAAAGAGAAAGAAGCAAAAGAAGCTGAAAAAGCAAAACTTGCAAAAGAAAAAGAAGAAGCAAGAAAGAAGAAAGAAGAGGAGAAAGCAAAAGCAAATAATCCTGTAAATAAGATTGGAAAGAAAGTTGCAAATAAGGCAGCTAACAAAATTATTGATAAAGGACTAAATAAGTTGTTTAAGAATCTGTTTAAATAAAATATAAAAAGCCCAGTAGTAAAACTACTGGGCTTTTTGGCTCCCCTTGTAGGACTCGAACCTACGACCTATCGGTTAACAGCCGAGCGCTCTACCAACTGAGCTAAAGAGGAATGTTTATTTACAATTAATAGTATAGATATTTAAAACAATATTGTCAATCAAAAAAATAAAAAAGTGGCGAAGTAATCGCCACTTTTTTATTAATCAATCTCAACTGCGAAGTCGAGTGCAAGGTGCAAAAGCTTTGCCTTTTCATCTAAACGAGCTTTCCCGCTAAGAGAACGTTCATCCCATTCTTTTCCACCAAGATTATCTCCGGCATAAAAGAAAGTGAAGTAGTCTAAGCCTTTTGCTTTGCAAACCGCAGCAATAGTTGCGGCTTCCATTTCTACGCAGACACAACCTTTATTTCGAAAATATTCAATTTTTGAGGGTGTCTCTCTAAAGAAAGCATCAGTTGTCCAGGTGTAACCAGTTTCAAAGTCAAGGGAATAATCACCCAAGACATCTTTAAAAATTTCTTGGTACTTTGGATTTACATCTATATATTCACTATCGGGAATGTAGTGCTGACTTGTACCTTCATCACGATATGCACGAGTAGGTATGATGATTTTCAAATCATCAATATGCTCATGCAAAACACCGCAATTACCAAAGATAATAAACTTTTCAACACCAGAAGCTGCTAAAGCTTCAATATCTGCAGAAATAACTGGACCACTTACACCAGCCATGAAAAGAGTAAAGCATAGTCCTTTATGTCTTAGTACATAAATGTTCTTTTCAAAATTTGCGAGTGAAAGATAACCAACTTCTTTTGTAAAAAAAGTAGTTATGAATCTATAGAAAAGCTCTCTTGAATACACTGCAATTGCAGTCTTTGGAAGAACTATGGGATTTCTTTGGCCTTCCCGGTATTTAATACCTTTAGATTTAAAGAAGGCCTCCTCGTTACTAAAAATAATCATATGTTATTCCTCCATGTAGTATTTATAATATATTTGTACAAGGAGATTTTATCATAATTTACATAATATTTCAAGAAATATAAGATATAATATTTTTTTAATACTATGGTATAATAGAGAAAAGATAAAAAACGAGGGGGAAAAATAGTGAGTAAGAAAGTTCTATGCATGATTGTTGTAATAGTAGTTTTGTTAGTTGTTGTTGGAATAATTCAAGTGATTAAATCACACGAAAAAACTGAAATAAGTCAAGGAGAAGTACCAGTACAAAATATTGGAGAAAATCAAGTTGAAGAGTTACCACAAAATACTGAAGAAAATCATGGAGAAGAACTAGCACAAAATACTGAGGAAAACCAAGTGGATGAAACAAAGCAAAGTATTGAAGAAAGCAAGAAAACATTATACTTTTTTCATGATGGTTTTGTAGGTTATTTACAAAATAACGAATGGAAAGAACCTACAGATGTATTATTGAAAGACATTTTTGACAATGATTATTATACGGTTTACACAAATAAGAATGAAAAAGTTACTTCAAACAAATTAGCATTAGATTTTTTCCCTGGATATAAAGGTTTTTATTATGAAAGAAGCGGAGAATCGGAAGAAAATGAATTAGCTAAATTTGCTACAAAAGATAAAGACATAGGATATGTTTTTGATTTACCTAATTCACTTAACGAAGATTTAAATAAAAGGCATACTATTGGTTTAGCAGATATTGAAATGTCTGGAGTTATGTTGCAAGTTGATAGTATCGAAAATGATATTAGAGCAGATGCTTACATTGCATTCAATGCTGATTATAATTTAAAGTTTGCCGATGAAACAGAAATTAAGAGCTTACCACAAGATATTGAAAAAACTCTCAGAGAATGGTTAGATTCAAATGGATTAAATGCAAATAGTAATTACTATATAATGCAATCCTTTAATGTTGATTTAAATAATGATGGAATACTTGATGAAGTTTATAATGTTACTTCGGAGGATGCATTCCTTTTAAAAACAGACAAAAAACAAGGCGGAGATTTTGTTGAAAGAATTGATGAGTTAATTAGGACAAATGGTGGATTTTCATTAATATTGACAATAATTAATGATAGAGTTGCTATATGTGATTCGTCATTTTTATCAATAAAAGAAGCAGGAGAATCTGAAATTAACTTAATTGGTTCAACAGAAAGTTATGATGTTGATGTTGTTGATTTAAATGAAGATGGAATTTATGAAATATTATACTTTACAAGTGGTTATGAATATTGGGATTGTGATTTAGCAGTTTATGATAATAATTTATATTCAAAATTAAGAAGTACAAATAACTAAAAAGATTTAGGATTTTCCAAAAGAGGAGATGAGGCAAATTTGGAAGAAGAAGAAAAAATAAATCAAACGATGATGCAATTTTTTGAGTGGTATCTTCCAAAAGATTGTGAGTTATGGAATAAAGCTGCAGGCGAGGCTGTAACTTTGCAAAGCCTTGGAATAACATCAGTGTGGCTACCACCGGCATATAAAGGTGCAGGGGGAAATGAAGACACCGGTTATGGTGTTTATGATATGTATGACTTAGGTGAGTTCTTACAAAAAGGTTCAATAAACACAAAGTATGGCACAGTAGAAGAATATTTAAATGCAATAAAACTTTTAAAAGGTAATAATATAAAAGTTGATGCAGATGTTGTTTTTAATCATCGAATTGGAGCGGACAGTACAGAAAAAGTATTTGCATATAAAATGGATCCTAAAAATAGAAACAACAGAATTGGTAAGCTAAGAGAAATAGAAGCATATACTGTTTTTGATTTTCCAGAAAGATATAACAAATATTCTTCATTTAAATGGAACTCATCTCATTTTGACGGAGTAGATTATGATGCAAAGAAAAAGCAAAATGGTGTATATTTGTTTTATGGAAAATCTTGGGACAACGAAGTAGATTTAGAAAATGGGAACTTTGATTATCTAATGGGAGCAGACGTTGATTTTAACAATGTAGAAGTAGTCGAAGAGCTTGTTAATTGGGGCGTTTGGTACATCAATAAAACTAATGTTGATGGGTTAAGATTAGATGCGGTTAAACATATCAGAGCAACATTTTTTAAAGATTGGCTTACAAAAGTTGAAGAAAGAGTTGGCAAAAAAATATTTTGCGTAGGAGAGTATTGGTCATCATATAGAGAAGCTTTGGAATATTTCATAAAGAAAAATGATGAAAGAATAAAGCTTTTTGATGTTCCTCTTCATTACAACTTACATGAGGCATCAAAACAAAAAGAAAATTATGATCTAAAAAATATTTTCAAAGGTACACTAGTTCAAAGCATGCCACAAATGGCAGTTACTTTTGTAGATAATCATGACAGTGAACCTGGTCAATCATTAGAATCATTTGTAGAAGATTGGTTTAAGCCTTTAGCATATGCATTAATTCTTCTTAGAAAAGGTGGGCTTCCTTGTGTGTTCTACGGAGATTTTTATGGCATAGAAAAAATTAACTTTAAAGGATTTAGACTTTTAATAGAGAGAATGCTTTCTATTAGAAAAAAATATATCTATGGAATTCAAAACGACTATTTTAATGATAGAGGATTAATTGGGTGGACTTTAGAAGGTGACCCTTATGGAAAAGGGTACGGTTGTGCAATTGTTTTATCTAATAAAGAAGGTGTGCACACAAAGAAAATGTATGTAGGACAAAAATTTGCAAACGTAAGATTTGTAGATAT
>CAMUYU010000014.1 GCA_947164995.1 uncultured Clostridia bacterium | reverse complement strand
CAATCACTAGAATAATAATCTTTCCTTGAAACGAAATAACATTTTGAATTGGAGTAATTGTAGAAGAAGCCCCCAAAATTAATATGATGTTAAATATTTGAGAACCCGCTATGTTTCCTATTGCTAAATCCGTTTCGCCTTTTCTAGTTGCTTGTAAACATGTTATAAGTTCTGGAAGGGACGTGCCAATTGCAACAATAGTAATTGCGATTAAGTCCTTTGAAAGTCCAAGAGCATATGCAATTTCGCTTGCGTGATTAACTGTTAGGTCTCCTCCAATTTTTAAAAGAACAATTCCTATTGCCATTGCCAAGACTGAAAAAAGTACAGGATATTTGCTTTCAAACTTTGATTTTTCTTTATTAAAAAATTCTATTGCTTTAGTTCTTTGTAGTAAATTCTTCTCTTTTTCAATTTCTTCTTCATTTTCACTTTTATATGCGTTCATTGACTTTCCATATTTAGCCATCAAAATGTTATATGCTATATATAGAGCTGTCATCATAAGCATTGCTCCGCCTTCGAAGCGATTAATCTTTCCATCATTTATGACCATTATATATAAAAGAATTGTAAAGAATGCAACCAAAGGTTGATCGACAAATCTTGTTTGTCTTTTTATATGCAAAGGTTTAATAGCCATACATAAACCAATTACTAAAAATAAATTAGCAAAATTGCTTCCAACTACATTGCCCAATGAAATACTATTTTCACCATTAATAGCAGCATTAACGCTTATAACAAGTTCTGGCAATGATGTACCTATTGAAATAATCGTAAGTCCAATTATAATTTCAGGTATTCCAAATTTTCTTGCTATCTTTGAAGAACCATCAACTAAATAATCTGCTCCACTAGCAAGAAGAATCAAGCCCAAAACTACAAGTACTATTTCTAGCAATATAGTCATACTGCATTTTCTCCTTTGTATCTTTTATATATAGCTATTATATTTCATCAATACTACATGTTTTTTGGTCACCAGTATTCATATCTTTTACTGTAACCATTTTTTGTGCAACTTCATCCTCACCTATTATTATAGCATAAGGAATCTCCTGTTTGTTAGCATAGTTTAGTTTTTTCTTAAATGCCTTTTCTTCAAAGAACAATTCCGTGTTAATACCTTTTGCTCTTAGTTTTGTTGCAACTTCAATAGGATAAGTTAAATCATCTATCATTGGAACAACAATAACTTTTGAAATTGATTTTTGTTTATTTTCTTTTATTAATTTGTATTCATTGATAACGTAAAATAATCTTGTAAGACCAATTGAGATACCAACTCCTGGAAGTTTTTTGTTTGTATAATACTCAGCTAAGTTTTCATATCTTCCACCAGAACAAACACTACCTAATTCAGGATGTTCGTCTAAAACTGTTTCATATACAGTACCTGTATAATAATCCAACCCTCTTGCAATTGATAAATCTATTGCATAATAATCTTTTGGAATACCGAATGCTTCCATATACTTACTTACAATTTTTATTTCTTCCAAGCCTTTTACAAAGTTATCGTTAGAAATATTCAAGTTTTCTAAGTATCCAACAACGTTCTCTTTTGTTGAAACAAATTCTATAATCTTGCTAACTTTATCAGCAGGTACATTTTCATCTGCTAACATTTTTTCAACGTTGTCTTTTCCAACTTTATCAATTTTATCTACAATTCTTAAAACGTTTGTAATTTGATTTTCCAAACCTAAAGATTCGAAAAATCCGCCTAATATTTTTCTATTATTTATCTTAATAGTAAATTTTCCAAAATCTAATCTTTTAAAAATTTGATAAATAATACTTGGCATTTCTGCATCATTAGTGATAGATAGTTCTCCATCACCTATAACATCAATGTCACATTGATAAAACTCTCTATATCTTCCTTTTTGAGGACGTTCTGCTCTATATACTTTTCCAATTTGATATCTTCTAAACGGAAAATTTAAAACGCCATAATTTTTAGCAACATATTTTGCAAGAGGAACTGTTAAATCAAAACGAAGTGATAAATCATTGTCACCTTTTTCAAATCTATAAATTTGTTTTTCAGTTTCTCCTCCTGCTTTGGCTAAAAGAACATTCGAATCTTCTATGATTGGAGTATCAATTGGTAAAAAACCAAATTGTTCATATGTTTGTTTTATAATATTTTGCAATCTGTTAAATTCAATTTGATCTTTTGGAAGTAATTCCATAAAACCAGATAACGTACGTGGCTCAACTATATTGCCCATGTTGTTCCTCCTCTATTATAGTAATAATTTAATCTTTAGTCTTTTCTATAACTTTTTCTTTGTGCATTGCTTCGTGTGCTAATAATCCTAAAAATACCATAAAGTATGGTGAAGTATAAAATGCAGAATTGCCAAACATTGATGATATCATATAAGAAACAAATACTGTTGCGGATACTAATTCAAATTCATTCCACTTTGTAATTCTCAAATGAATATCTCTAGCAAAGAATACTATTGTAAGAATTGCCCACAAAATAACGGTAAACAATCCATTAAATAATAATTTATCTACTACTTTTGATACTACTACATTTAATATTATTGTTGCAACTAAATAAACCGCACAAATTATATATAATTGCATTTTATCATATTTTTTAAATTTAGAATCAAATAATACTTTTACCCAAAGAGATATAACTGCAACCAAGTACATTAATACAGCAGGAATGCCAGCGGTAGCTCCTAATTGCAAGATTAAGTTATGTGTTCTTCCTTCATTAACTTTAAATTGTTGATTAAACTCCTGAAGTATATTTTCTAATCCCCATCCAAATATTGGTCTTTCATTCATTAAGTCAAGAGAACGAATCCAAACTTTAGCTCTTCCTGATCCTACGTCAGATAAGTCTTCAAATTTCACTTCTTTTTCTTCTGGAAATCTCTCTTTAAATTTTTGGAAATCTTCTTCTATTTTTGCTTGTCTTGTTGACCATTCCTCATAAGATTCTCCACTAACTTTTGGATATCTTTCAGATATTTTATTTAAAGCTTCCTGTTGTGATAATCCTTTTAATAAATCTATATAATCTGTTGTCTCTCCAGACGATGTTTTTTCTCCAGAATTTGCATTATTATCAATTGGTAATTTTATTTCTTCTTGCTTAAAGAAAGATAACAATTTTATAAATCCATCTCTTAGTTTATTAATTAATTCATATTCAACAAATGGTGTTTGTCTGTTTTCTAACTTAGTAACCTTTTTTCCAAATAGAATTGGTATGTTTTCACTATTTACGACTTTGCCATTTATTCCTATTGATTCAGCAAGTTCTTCACTCAATGTATTAAAAGAATACATATAACTATTATCGCCAAAAGTCATTATTACATAAGAATAATCAAATCCAAGTCCATCTTCTTGTGAAGGATCTAATTTAACAGATCTCATTTCTGCTTTTGCTTTCACAAAAGTAAATGACACAAATAAAAATATTACTAAGCAAACTAAATATTGAACAAATCTTGGAATGCTATACTTTACTGCATACTCATTTTTTGTTTTATCCTCATCAGTCGTTTTATGAATTATATTTGAAATTGTCCCAATTAACATCGCTATGCCTAAAAAGATCATTGCAAATAGTATGCCCAAATATATACCAAATGTATTACAAGCAAACATTAGCCATGTATATAAAAGTGTATTAATAAAAGCAAATGGTTTAAAGAAATAATTTTCTTCATTTATAAATGTACAAACTGACATAATATACATGACAGTAATATAATATCCAAAGTGATTTCTATTATTGAAAATAGACATATCATAAAAGGCTATTCCTGCAAATATTGACCTTCTAAAGAATGCCAATAAAGTTACAAAACCTAAAACAAATGAAGAAATTAAAAATGCTCTAATAACCCACTTCTTATAATTTTCACTACCTATTCCTAACATAAGAACATTAAGCATAACTGTTGCATAAAATAAAAAAGAAAAATATCCATCTTTTAAATTTTGGCAACCATCCCATGCTCTTTTATCTGCATCACCATATATGTATGGTACTCTAACTTCTTTGTTATCTTTTGTTTTTCCCCATCTAGCCATTCTGTCACCAGAAGACCAGTCAGCAATTTTTTGTAATCTTTCTCTATCTGGTAAATCTTCTAAAGTACCATCTATAGTTGCTTGTTTAATTGCAACTTCTGCATTCATTTCCATACTTGCTTGTATGCATCCAACAGAAGTCCATGCCATAAAAACAGCAAGTAAAATGCAAGGCCAATAATTAGATACGAATGCTTTTTTATCAAATTTCTTTCTTTTCGTTTTATCACTTAATACATCTACTGCTTTACTTCCCCAATAAAATGCTTGAACAATTAATGAGCAAACACAAACAATACAATTATATCTATAAAGCACCATCATTGATGGCTCTAGAACATTTTCATTTAGATTACTTGAATTGCCAAAACTTAATATTCCAACTCTTGTTAATAATATAACAGGTATTTCAAGTGCAAGTAATATTAAAAAAATAAATGCCAATTTTTTTATTAATGAATTATCTTTTTCAACTTTCTTCATTGTATTTCCTCTTTCTTTATTAATCAGTTATTTCACTGTAGACTTTTTTAATTTACGTTTATCTTTCAAATCTTTGATTTCTTCTGTAATACCTTTTTCAGTAATCTCTGCGTCTTGTTTTTTTAATACAACAATTATTGATTCTACTAAAATTTTGAAATCATATTTTATTCCAAAATGATTTATATATTCTAAGTCATATTCTATTTTTCTATGAACGCTAATACCATTTCTACCACGAACTTGTGCAAGTCCTGTAATTCCTGGAGTAACACTAACTCTACGTTTTTGTGTTGGTGTCATCCATTCATAATATTCTAACATCCATGGTCTAGGTCCAATAAAGCTCATCTCGCCTTTTAGTACATTTATCAATTGTGGTAATTCGTCGAGACTTGTTTTACGCAAAAACTTACCAATCTTTGTAACCATTTGTTCATGAGTCATTTTTCCATCTAATTCTTTTCTATCACTTCTCATTGAACGAAATTTATACATTTTAAAAGGTTTTAAATCTTTTCCCATTCTATCTTGCATAAAAAATGGTGAGCCTTTATCTTCTGCCCAAATACATAATGCGATTATAAGCATCGGAATAAATAGTATTATTAAAAACAAAATTGAAAATACTATATCCACTAATCGTTTTATATATTTATACATCGGCTCACCTCCGTTTATTTATCATTATACTAAAATTCACAATTTCCTGGTGTTCTTGGGAATGGTATTACGTCTCTGATGTTTTCAACACCTGTTAAATAAATAAGTAATCTTTCGAATCCCATTCCAAATCCGCTATGAATTGTTGTTCCATATCTTCTAAGATTTAAGTACCAATCTAATTCTTCTTCATGCATACCTAATTCTTTCATACGGTTCAATAATTTATCATAGTTTTCTTCTCTTTGGCTTCCTCCCATAAGCTCTCCTGCACCTGGAACTTCCAAGTCAACAGCAGCTACTGTTTTTCCGTCTGGGTTTTGTTTCATATAAAATGCTTTTATATCTTTTGGCCAGTTTGTGATAAATACAGGTCCATGGAAATGTTCTGTAATATATTTTTCATGTTCTTTTGCAATATCTCCACCATACTCTGGTTCAAATTCCCATTTAACTCCAGCATTTTTTAATATAGTAATAACTTCTTCGTGAGTAACTCTTGTAAATTTACTTGCAACAAGTTTTTCTAATTTCTCAATTAATCCTGGTGCAACAAATTTATTTAAAAATTGCATTTCTTCAGGACATCTTTCTAAAGTTCTTGTAACGATATACTTAAGCATATCTTCTTCTAGGTCCATAACACCATCTAAATCCATAAATGCAATTTCAGGTTCAATCATCCAAAACTCAGAAGCATGTGTTTTAGTATTTGAGTTTTCTGCTCTAAAAGAAGGACCAAATGTATAAATCTTTCCAAAAGCATGCGCAAATGCTTCACCTTCTAATTGACCAGTAACTGTAAGACCAACTTTTTTATTAAAGAAGTCTTTATCGTATTCAACTTTTCCACTACTTGCAACTCTATCTAAATCAAGTGTTGTAACTTGGAACATTTCTCCAGCACCTTCACCATCATTAGCTGTAATAAGTGGTGTATGAACATAAACATATCCTCTATCTTGGAAGTATTCATGAATTGCCATAGCTGCAACACTTCTTACTCTAAATACTGCATTAAACAAGTTTGTTCTTGGACGAAGGTATGCTTGCTCTCTTAAAAATTCTACAGAATGTCCTTTCTTTTGAAGTGGATAATCTGCATCAGACTTTCCTAAAATAGTAATCTTTGTTGCTTTAACTTCAAATGGTTGTTTAGCATCTGGGGTTAAAACAAATTTTCCTTCAACTTCAATGCTTGAATAAATTGAAACTTTTGTTATCTCTGTGAAGTTTGACATTGTATCTTCATAAACAACTTGAATATTTTTGAAGTATGTTCCATCATTTAATTCTATAAATCCAAATGTTTTTGAGTCTCTTGCTGTTTTAACCCAGCCTCTTAACATTATTTCTTTTCCATCATATTTTTTCATTTCTTTATATAAATCTTTTAATTCTACCAATTCCATTTTTATCCTCCTCATTATTCCTTTATACAATAAAAGGCTTTCCAAAAACTGGAAAGCCTCGTATTTAATTATTTATGCTCTTGGATGAGACTTCATATACATTGTCTTTATTCTATCTTGCTCCATTTGTGCATATACTTGCGTTGAAGAAATATCTGAATGACCAAGCATTTCTTGAATATCTCTAAGCTCTGCACCATTTTCTAAAAGGTGCATAGCGAAACTATGACGCAAAGTATGTGGTGTAATATCTACATCGATGTCAGCTTGATTCTTATATTGTTTAATAATCTTCCAAAAACCTTGACGTGTAAGTCTCTTACCATTTACATTAACAAATAATGCATCATCATTATCATCTTTTAACATTGACTTTCTAGCTTTAGTTAAGTAATCGCTAAGCGCACTATTAGCTAATGAACCTATTGGAATAATACGTTCTTTACCTCTTGTAGAAGTTTTAATAGAACCGTTTTCCAAATCAATATCATCAATATTAAGAGAAATTAGTTCTGTTACTCTAATACCTGTAGCATAAACAAGTTCTAACATTGCCTTGTCTCTATAACCTTTTAAATCAACACACTTAGGTTGGTTAAGTAAAAGTTCAACTTGTTCTGTAGAAAGTATCTTTGGTGGTTTTCTAGTAATCTTTGGAGACTCTAGATGAGTAGTAGGATCTTCAGTAACAACTTTATTCTTATATAAATATTGATAGAAAGAACGAAGTGAAGCAATATTTCTAGAAATAGTGCTATCAGCTTTTCCTTCAACTCTTAATTCATCAAAATATTCTTTTAAAGAATCTTCACTACAATTTAAAGCATTAAGATTGTGTGAATCCAAATAACTTCCATACAACTTGATGTCCCTGTTGTATGATTGCAATGTGTTGTCAGACAACTTCTTATCGTTTTGTAGAAAATCTAAAAAGTTTTCAACGAGATTATTGTTCATTTCAATACTCCTTTTATTTAAAGAAATTTGATACTGGTTACTTTAATAAAAATTAAGGTAACATATTAATCTTAAGTACTTCAAAAATAAATGATCTATTTATATCAATCATTTACTTACCCTTTATATGCAACGCTATTTTATACAATTTTTCATAATTTTGCAATACTTTTTATGTAAATTTATGAAAATTATTTAAACTTACTCTAAAGCTTGGTATGCTTGAACCGCAAGTTTATCGCAAATATTGTTGTATTCGTTGTCGCTGTGGCCTTTCACCTTAATCCACTCTATATCATGGACCTGTGTAAATCGGTATATTTCTTGCCAAAGTTCCTTATTTTTGACATCTTTTTTGCCAGCTGTTTTCCATCCATTCTTTTGCCAATTGTAAATCCAACCTTCTTTAAAGCCATTTATAAGGTATGCACTATCACTATAAACTTTAACTTTGCAAGGCCTTTTTAGAAGCCTTAAAGCCTCAATTGGAGCTGTCAATTCCATTTGATTATTAGTAGTTTCATAGCTTGCACCACTAATTTGCTTCTTAATATTATTATAGATTAAGACCGCTGCCCATCCTCCTTTTCCAGGATTACCAGAGCAAGCACCATCTGTATAAATAGTTACTTCGTCCATATAGTCACCTCGATTTGAAACAACTTAAAATGTATGATAACATATATTTTAATAAATTACCATAATTATTTTTTGGGGGTTTTATATATGAAGATTTGTGGAATTGTTGCGGAATATAATCCATTTCATAATGGACATAAATATCAAATTGAAGAAATAAAAAACAAAACAAAATCTGACATTATAATTGCTGTGATGAGTGGTAATTTTATAGAGCGTGGTCTTCCTGCAAGTTTTGATAAATGGGCACGAACAAAAATGGCACTTGAAAATGGAGTTGATATAGTTATAGAACTACCTACCCTTTATGCAACATCAAGTGCAGAATACTTTGCAAATGGGGCTGTAAATATTTTAGATAAATTAAATTGTGTAGATTTTATTTCTTTTGGTGTAAAAAACGAATATGAAGAATTATTCCACGCGATAGCACAATATTTATTAGATGAACCTGATGAATATAAAGAAATACTTGCTAAAGAATTAAAGACTGGAATTTCTTTTCCTGTTGCAAGAAGTAAAGCATTAAGAGCTTGTTTGAAAAATGAGTTTAATCCAGATTTAATTGAAGAAGTAATGATAGATCCAAATAACATACTAGCAATAGAATATTTAAAATCTTTAAAAAAATTAGAAAGTAAAATATCTCCTATCTTTATAAAACGTACAGGTACAGATTACAACTCATTAGAAATTAGTAATGGAATTTGTAGTAGTACCGCAATAAGAAACATATTAAAAAATAATGAATTAAAAACATTAGATGAAGTAATGCCAAGTAGTGCTTTACAAATATTAAAAAATGAAATCAATCTTGGCAAAATGCCAATGCAACTTAATAATTTTGAAAAAGAAATATTATATAATTTAAGAAATATGACTCCTTACGAACTATCTCTAATTGCTGATGTTAATGAAGGGTTAGAAAACGTAATTACAAAATCACTTCAAACTTCTTACGACATAGATAGTTTAGTAGAATCAATAAAATCAAAAAGATACACTCGTACTCGTATTCAAAGAATTTTAATCCATTCTCTTCTTAATATAAAAGAAGAAATTTTAGAAAAGTATAAAGATGCTCCTCAATATGTGAGAATACTAGGTGTTTCAAAAAATGGTAAAAAAGCTCTTTCATATATTACATCACATTCGCAACTACCTATTATTACATCAGTTAATAAATTTATGAAAAATGCTACGCTTGATGAAAAAGATTTATTAGACATTGATATAAAAGCTTCTAATATTTATTCGCTTGGATATCAAATTCCAATAAATAGAAAAAATAATTTAGATTATACAGAAAAATTAATAAAGAAATAAAATATTCCCCATTTAGGAGCGTCCCTAAATGGGGAATTCTTATTTAATTAACAAATGATAAACTTACATTTCCATATTCATCTTTAAACATTACATATACTGTCTTTCTTCCATCTCCTGCTGAAAGTGTCCACGTATATTCTGTTGCATATGGAACCCAGCTTATTGTATTTCTTGCATCCTCATTTGCAAATGCCATATATTCAACAACTGAATCATCTTCTGCATTTATTTCTAATAATGCTGTATTTGTATTTACTCCCTTAGAACCATCTATTGCAATCAATGGATTCTTTAATACAATTGTTCCTGTTGGTGGTGTATTATCAAATCTTGTTGACTCGAATGTATAATAACCTCTATTTCCAACATAGTCTTCTGTTATTATATAGAATTCTCCTAAAGACGGTAATGTAAAGCTTACTTCTACACTTTCTTGTCCGCTTTCCGGGATCTCTCCATTTGCAGAAATTAGAGATACTTGGTACCAAGTATTTGTGTTTGATGCCATTAGTGATGTTTCATTTCCATTTGTATACGTTGTAGGATATGATATATCCTCCGAACTTTTTGGTACTATTCCAAAGTATTTAATACCTGAATGTGCATCTGAAAGTGTTGCTTTAATCATATTCTTCGAATCACCATCATATTCTGCATTTGAAATAGTAGGGTTTGTATTATCTAAGTTGTAAACTCTAAAGTAATCCGTCATTTTATTGTCTGCTGCATCTTTTGCTTGTGTTGCTAATGTTACATAACCTTTAACATTTCCGGTAAAGTTGTATTCTCTTATGTATTCAGTTGGAGTAATAGAAGAATTAATTCTTGTTATACCATATTCATCTGAAAATGTTGTATTTGTATTTGTGTTTGTTACATCTTGAAGTTTTGAAATAACCAAATCGGTTCCTTCATCAAAAAATGTAACATCAAATTCCTTATTCCTACTCCACGGTATAGGAGTTGACCATATTTCCTCGCCACCAGTATTTATCAATTGACTTTCTTCTTTATAAAGAGGAGGTTCGTTATCCACTTTTTGAATTGTAATTGTTTGTGAAGAAGAATTACCTAATGTATCTATAACTATAATATCATACTGTTTCCCTGTTTCATTAGCAGAAACGTCTGGATTAAACGATAATGAATAATTTCTAGAAACAACATTTGTTCTTCCAGTATAAACTATTTCATCATTGCTTCTATCTTTCATTTGAATAGTTACAGAATTACAATAATTCTCCGTACCACTAACTATTATATTCGAATTTGTTGTCCATCCATTGTAATTTGAAATGTTATTCTGTGTAACACTATTTATTATAGGACTTGTAATATCAGGCTTAAGTATAGAACGCAATCCAAGCGAATATTTTCTTCCATTTTGCAAAGTTCCTTCTACAGCACATAAATGCAATACTTGATTTTCTTCTAGATGAGTATTAAATGTGCCTATTGATGTTTCCATAAATAAAGTTCCTTCTGTTGCTGTACCATAATTTGTAACCGTACCAACACTTGAATCATCAAAGAATTGGGCTTGACTATCTACCGATACAGGTGTTTGAGTATACAATCTTAAATCAAGTCTAAAATTTGTTCCATCAGTAGTATATATTCCCCAACTTGAACTCGCATCAAAAAGATTTGTACCGCAAACTGAACAATTACCGCAATCCCAAAAAGTGAGAAGTTCTTGTATCATAATTTGCAGCAACTTCATGCTTTCCAGTAATACTTAATCCACAAGTCACGCAATAGCCAGTTATTCCTGTATCACATCTTAATATTTGTCCACTAGAGTTTTTATGTTCGTAACGTTCAGATACTTCTGAAAGACATACCCTACAAGTATACACATGAAATGCTTGATTAGCATTTAAATATGTTGAACCATGTGCAATTCCAGTAGAAGTATTATATGAATATCCGCAAGAACATGTATATACCTTTTTGTTGCTTGGATGACATGAATTACCCATTGTATTGTAACTACTAAATGCATGTGAGCTTCTAGTATTTCTAAGAATTAATATTCTTTGTCCAGCAACGTTTTGAGACATTTCTAAATACTCATTTTCCCATGTACTATCATCTGGTCTTCCTGCGCTAACATATTTCGGACTACAAATTGCACATTCTTTCCAATGATATGTTTCATCATATTTTGAAACAATATTGGCAGGATCAGTACATACGTGTCCTACTTCTGTTGACGTATCTGTAACTGCTCCTGTTACATCTACTGTTTGAATTGGTATTTGTGTTATTTCATATTCTTCACTTACAACCTCTCTAGTTGCATTGAATAATGCACTATTTCTATTTCCAACATAGTCTTCTGTTATTAAATAGTATTCACCTGCAACTGGAACTTTAAAGCTCACATCTATACTTTCTTGTCCACTTTCTGGGACATCACCATTTGCTGTAATTAGCGGTACTTGATACCAAGTATTTATATTTGAAGCTGACATAGATGTTATATTTCCTGTTGGATAAGTTGAAGGATAAACAATAGTTCCACTTCCTTTTGGCACTATTCCAAAATACTTAATTCCTGAATGTGCATCAGAAAGCGTTGCCATAATTGTGCTTGTTGATGAACCAACATATGTTGCATTTGATATTTCTGGATTTGTATTATCCAAATTATATACTCTAAAGAAATCTGTAGTAATATTATTTACATAGTCTTTTGCATCTGATCTAATTGTAACATATCCTTTTACATTACCTGTAAATTCATAATCTCTTGTATAAGTTGATGGTGAAGTTGTTCTATCTATTGAAGTTGCACCAAATACATCTGTAAAAGTATTACCCGTATTTGTGCTTGTTACAGCTTGAATTCTACTCTCTACAAAATCTGAGCCTTCATCTGTTGTAGTAATAGTAAAATCTTTAGATTTACTCCATGGAATAGGAGTTGACCAAATGTTTTCTCCATTTATGTTTTGGATTTGACTTGTTTTTACAAATGCCGGTGTTACGCAATCACATTTTTGTAAAACGAGTGATGTTGTACTGGCATTACCCATAGAATCCGTTACTACAATTGAATATGTTTTAGTTTCATTATTAGATACGTTTGGTGTAAATGTTAAACTGTAGTTACCTCCAGTAACTGCTACTGTTCCAGAATAAATAGTCATATCGTTATTTGTATCTTTCATTTCAACCGTTACACTAGAGCAATAGGCTTCAGTTCCAGAAACAGTTATATTTGCATTCGTTGCCCAATCACCAAAAGATGAACTTGAGCTATTAGCTGTACTAATTGTTGGAGTAACATTTTCAGGAGCAAATTCATAGAAACAACTTACAACGGTATTATCTCCGTCATGATCAATTATCGAAAAAGCAGCAGAAACCTTAAGTTTCATTTCAACATTGCTTAACAAAGTTAGAGATAATTGTCTTGTAACAGTTTTTCTATCACTAGATACAGTATGTGTTGAATTATCTATTCTAATATATGGAAGACTTTCACTTTGTATAGTTGAATTATCTTTAACATATGATTGTAGTGCTTGTTTTAATCTATATGTTTGTGTAAGAGTAATAGTGTTACCATTATATGTTACTGAACTTGCTACATCATCTTCAAAAATTTCTTTTCCACATGCCCTACATCTTCCAAGATGTTCTGAATCATGTAGAAAAACCGTGTGTCTATTTTGTACTCTATTTTGACAAACATCACAAACACCATCTACTCCAGTGCTACATCCTAATCTAACTCCTCCACTTGTACAAAATTCATAGTCTGTGCCCGGTTTATTTTCATAACAATATGAACACATTCTTAAATGTCTATCGCCACCATATTTCCATTGACTCCAATCATGTTGTCTTGGCTTTGGTTTTAATGTATCTCTATTTATATATCCACAACTACAGTTAGAAATATATTCATTTTTTGAGCTGCAACTATCACCAAGTAACCAATGAGCATTTTCAAGATTATGCACTGTATATGAATTTTTAACTACTAATATATTTCGCCCATTTTCATTTTGTTGAATTTCTAGATATTCATTTTCCCATGTACTATCATTAGGTCTTCCTGCACTAACATATTGTGAACTACAAATTGAGCACTCCTGCCAGTGATATGTACCATCATATTTGTTTACTAAATGTTCGGAATCATTGCATATATGTGTACTTGCAAAAGATGTGTCCGTTTGTGTTCCAGTAACATCAACATACTGTTTATCTATAACTTCTGTTCCATAGTAATGATATGTTCCATATACATTTTTGTTTTCTGTAATTGTATAAACTGTTTCTGGATTAATTTTTTGTGTAAGTGTTGCATCTTCGTACCAACCATCAAAACGCCAAAATTGTTCATTATCTACTTCTGGTATATAAGTGAATTGGTATTGTCCATATTTAGCAACACCAAAAGAAACCGGATTTTCCTTACCTTCTGGTATTTCTGAATCACTAGCTACAATATTATACTTAACTGTTTGTTCTCCTGTATATGAAGTATGCAAACCACTTCCAGATGCATAAACGCCTAAAAAAGAGAAAATAAAAGGTGTAGATGGCGTAGATTTAAAAGAAATCCAAACGGCTTGTTTATCTGATGCTTGTGCACCGAACCGAATTATCATTTCTAAATGTCCCTTTCCATGTAGGACTAGTAGATGCGGTATCTTTAACAACATAGGTCGGATTTGATAGCCATGCTCCAACAAAGCCTTGGTTTATTCTCACCCTTTCAATCATAGTATCATTTCCATCTAAATCTCCATAACGAATAATTCCTCTAAATTCTTGCAATTCATAAGCTGGGTCTCCGCAGTGTCCTGATTCATAAAAGTGAAATTCTCTTGATATCGTATGAGCTTCTGGTCCTTGTGCTAAATATTCAGTACCATTATCGGGTTGAACTCTCCAATAATCATTTCCTGTTTGCCAAACATACTCACGAATATCGTAATATTTTCTATTCATATATGCACTATTATAATGGTCAAGATAAATGCTTGTATTCTTAGTTGTATTATTATATCCATAGCATGTTACTGTTCCTCCAGGATTAACAAGGTTTGTCTTAATTAAAGAAGAACCTGGTGTTGTATTAGTAATATTAATATATCCTCCCGCATACTCTACTGGAAAAGGTACCGTTCCATATATATTTTCACCATTTTGTGGTGGTCCACTATATGCAAATGCTATTGCAGATATTACAATTAATAAAATTATAGCAACAAAACAAGTGACAACTCTTTTGTGCCACTTGTTTTTATTATTTAACTTTATGCTATGGGTATAATACATTAAATCTACCTCCAAATTTCGTGTCGAAATAATGTCAATATATCTTATTATTTCAAAGGGCATAATGATTTATAACACCCCTTATGTATTTTATCATTTATTCTAACAATCCTTTTACTTTTCAAGAATTTGTAACAATAAATTAACAATTATCAGTATTTAATATAATAAAAAAGCCTCGGAAAACCGAGGCTTTTTTGTTTTATGGCGTAAATGAAATGCTTACGTTCCCGCGCGAATCCTTAAACATTACATATACCGTCTTTCTTCCATCACCTGCTGAAAGTGTCCACGTATATTCTGTTGCATATGGAATCCAGCTTATTGTATTTCTTGCATCTTCATTTGCAAGTGCCATATATTCAACACCAGAATCGTCTTCTGCGTTTATTTCTAATAATGCTGTATTTGTATTAACTCCTTTAGAACCATCTATTGCAATTAAAGGATTCTTTAATGTAATTGTTCCAGTTGGAGGTGTTAATTCATATTTATTAAATGTAAATGGTGTATAGTTTCTATTTCCTACATAATCTTCTGTAATTATAAAATATTGTCCATTTTCTGGCACATTTACAATTACTTCTATACTTGATTGTCCACTTGCAGGTGTTCCTGCGGTGGTATCTGCTGGTACTTCTGCGACTCTATACCATTTATTCATATCTGTTGCTGTTGTTGTATCAGTATTTGTATAAGTTGTAGGATATGTTACCGTTCCGCTTCCATATGGAACTAATCCAAAGTATCTTATTCCACTATATTCATCTTTTAGAGTTGCTTTTGTTGAAGTCCAAGAAGTTCCATTATCTGTTATACTCTCTACTCCTGGTTCTTCATTATCTAAATTATAGACTCTAAAATAATCTGATACTACATTGTTTGCTCCATCTTTACCATCTGTAAGTAAAGTTTCGTACCCCTTTACATTTCCGGTAAAAGTATAACTTCTAGTATACTCTATTGGATATGAAGAATCACTAGATGATGTTATACCATATGTATCAGAAAATGTAGTCGATGTTCTTGTACTTGTTATATCTTGTATTTTCATTTCAAAATAGTTAGCACCCTCATCAATACCTCTTATATCGAAGTCTTTTGTCTTGCTCCATGCAATAGGTGTTGACCATTTTTCTTCTTCATCTTCTACAATTATTTGTCCTGTCTTAACATAGGTTGGTGGTGCAGAATCACATTTTTGTATAATAATTGATGTTGTTTTAGCATTACCCATAGAGTCTGTTACTACTATCGAATATGTTTTTGGTTCACTATTAGAAATATTTGGCGTAAATGACAAGCTATAGTTTCCTCCAGAAACTCCAGCTGTTCCAGCATAAATTGTTGAATTATTAACTGGGGCTTTCATTTCAATTGTTACACTAGTGCAATAGTTTTCTGTTCCAGAAACTGAAATGTTTGTACTTGTAATCCAATCTCCTACTGAATTCAACACTGTTTGAGATACAGTTGCGGTAGGTGTAACTGTATCAAATTTTACACCATCAAAAATTCGTGTAATGTAAAAATCTTCATTAGCACTTACTCTTCTTACATAGTAAACTGTAACATCATTTAAAGGAACATCTTGAATATATCCTGATTTTACTTTTACCGTCGCTGTCATTGTACTTACGTAATTATTGTAATTATAATTTTGAGAAACAACGTCAACAGTTCCTCCACGAACATATATCCAATTATTACCAGTACTTTGAGCCGTGTCATTTTGCCTTACTGACACACGAAATGATACAGTATGATCAGCATTTGTAGTTACTGTTGCAGTTTGTATGTTTCCAAGCACCGTTCTATTACAATAATTACATTTTACGTCGCCCATTCCTCTACCTGAATATCTATGTGACTTTATTGTATAATTATAATTACAGTACATACAGGTTCCAAGATTATCACACGATATTTTTCCTCTAGAATTATAACAGTATTCTATTACAACGTTGGCCAAGCAGTCTCCACACCTTTTACATGCAGCATAATCCGCTGGAGAATAAACTGTAAGCTGACCACCATTTAAAAAGTTATGAGGTCTAGTATTATTTGTATAATATGAATATCCACAATCACAAATATGTTTTAATTGGTTATTGGGATGGCATGATTCACCCATAGTCCATCCTTGACTAGTAATAGTATGAGCAGTTAAAGAGTTTTTAATAGCTAATATTCTTAACCCACTTCCATTTGTTTTAATTTCAAGATAATCGTTTGTCCACACATTACTATCTGGTCTTCCTGCATTTACATACTTTGGAGAACATATTGAGCACTCTCTCCAGTGGTATGTACCATCATATTTTAAAATACTATAATTATTGCAGTCATGCACTGCAACATTAGTATCTGTAATAACACCTGTAATATCTACTATTTTTCTTGGGATTATTGTTGGTGCAACAGGATCATCGTTACTTTGTATTGAAACTGGAGAATTAGAAACATTTACATTTCCAGCATTATCTTTAACCCATAGATAAACTGTTTCTCCAACGTAGCTTGTTGGAACTGTGTATGATAATCCTTGAGTCGCTCCTGAAGTACTATTCCAAGAAGTTGGTACAACTGTACTTGATGTTGAAATTGCAAAACCACTTAATTTTGAATCACTATCAGAAACGATTGCTGTTATTGTGTTATTTGTACTATTATATGAAAAATTTGAAATTCCAGGTTTAATATTATCTACATTTTTTATAGTTACATATTGAATATTTTTGTAACCCATTTTATCTACCATATAAACTGCAAGTTGTTTTTCAGTAAAAGTTCCTGTAAATTCAAATGTTTGTGCATTTGTCCCAAGACTAGTTGCATCTGCACCATTGATTGATGTCTTTCCTTGAAGTTTAGTAATATCAATTCCCGATCCACTATCTGTTCCTTGTATTGTTACAGTTTTAGATGTTGTCCATGCTGTATCTGGTGTAGATGGTGTTACACTCAGAGTTGGTGCTGCGTGATCTAATTTTGATAATTGTTTAGTACTTGAAGTTGATCCATTAGCGGACCACATATCTGATACAGAAAATGTATAATTAGCTACAGAATTTATTTCAAAATTAATATCGAATGTAAAATCATAACTTGAAGGAACTAATGAGGCTGTTTTTGAAAAACTAACAGTCTGATTATTACCTACTTTAACATTTACTATTGGACCTGCTTCCGCTCCAGTAATCCTAACTGTTGCTTTTCTATAGTATCCATTAATAGCTGTAGTCGGATCATATGTAATAGATATTGAACTAATAGTAGGCTTTTCGGTGTCACAACAAACATTGTTATAGCTAACAATTCTCCAATATTCATTAGCCGTCGAGAATGCTAATCCATAATTAAAAAAGCCTCCACTTTCAGTCCTATAATTTGGAAACTTAACTGCAACATTGGCATCTATTTTTCCATTTCCTTGATTTGCCCAATGATAATGGCTTGAGCCTTCGTAATTATATGTTGTAATATAATTACTCATATCGTACACGAATCCTGGTGATGAATTAATATAGCTTAAATTATTTACTGTAAAACCAAATCTACCTTGTAAAACTCCAGCAACAGGTTTATTTATGTACATGAATCTAATTGTACCAAAATTTTTTCCACATTTGTTACAATTCATGCTCGTATTTGCATTATAGCTATCTGTACTTCCATACTCTCTTTCAACTCTTACTTCATGATATGGTTTATCATATCGCATTCCACAATCACGACATGTTCTAGGTGTTGCATAACTTGAAGTGCAAGAAATTGTTCCTTGAGCATCAGTACAGCTTCCGGCAATTACAGTTTCATCACAACGAGTACATCTTTTAAAATGTCTATACTTATATGAATCTTGCGTATATGATGTTGGCACACTATGGGCAATACGTGGATACGTTCCCGTTCCGTTTGTAGAATTTGATGAATATTGTGTTCTAGCAATAATAGCATTTCCACAACAATTACTTGCTGTGCACTTATCCACTTTATAGTTTGTTTGTCTACACATTGCTTCTTCCCAAGATGAAGATATAGTGTGATTTTTATAATTTGTTTTTGTGCCACACAAAAGACACCTATCCCAGCTTTGGCTTGTATTCCACTCTCTAACTTTACTTAAATGATCACATCCAGCAGTTGTTATATCTTTCACATAATTAGTAATATCTATTGTAGTAGCTGCATAAGAAATGCTAAATGAACTGATAAAACATGTCAGTAAAATTTGAGATATTATAATTAGTTTTTTGAAATATAGATTATTATTCTCCACAAAATACCTCCTAAAAATACTTCTTCATTATCTCTCAATATTTAAAATTGTTGGAAATACTTCTTCACCAACTGGATTATTTATATCTACAACTATAAATAAACCATCATTTTCACTATATGTTAGTATTATTGATAGTAAATCTTCATCTTTAAAAAATTCATAATTACATTGTTCTAAATGAACATCTTCGTTTTCTGCTTCTCTATTAAATATATCTACAGCCATACCAAATACCTTTTTTATAGTTTCATTCGAACTTTTAGCATACTCTGACTTTAAATTTATGTATGGTACTCTTGTATTATCTATTTGAGTGGCTGTTTCTTTAAGTTGTTTTTCATAAGGAGCATCATAAACATATTCTTCATTTTCAAATACTTTTACTCCTTCTTCATCATCAATAACTATATCATTTGTTTTTGATTCTTTTTCCTCATTTACTACTTCATTACTATTTTTATTACATGCTACTAATACTAATAGAATTAATATAATTAATATTTTTTTTCATGCTATCCATCTCTATTTCGCAATATATTCCATATATATAATACCAAAATAGCACAACAACCTCACAATTTTAATTTTACTTTAATATTATTGTAATATAAGCAAAACAAAAACGTAGAGAAAATACAGCTCTACGTTTTTTGTATTTAATTTTTATTATCCTTTTCATCCTCGCTTTTTTCTTCTTTTGTTTCTTTTTCCGCTATTTCACTTGCGTTTTCTTCTTTTTCTCTTCTTCTTTCTTCCTCTTTTGCTTCAAGCTCATCTAATTGTCTTTGAAGTTCTTCTTGTGCTTGTGTAATTGCATTTCTAATTTTTTCTTCAGGAGTATCACCTACAGCAGTAAGCAATATAGAATCAAGCTTTATTGCTTTTAATGCATAATATGTATAGATTAACGCAATTATCATATTTATAAAGTTTGCTGCTTCTGGCAAATTCTGCGAAATTATAAAAGCTATCATTTCTAGTAAAATAGGTAATGTTGAAACATAAATTGCAATTTTTAAATAATCTCTATGCTTAAATTTGTTCATAAATATAACATTTATGAAAAATACTGAGAAACAATAGAAAATAAGTGTCCATACTCTATATATTCCATAAACTATAAATATCATAACTGTAAATATTGTCAAAATGCCTAACCTTGTAAGATATGATTCTGCAAATTCTTTCCAATAAGAAATAAAAGTAGATTTTGTTATGTCATTGAACTCAGAAAAAATTAGCTGTCCAAACTTACTAACGTTATTTGATGCATCTTTAATATATACATCAATGCTTTTTTCTTTAATAACCAAATATGTATCATACTTTCTATTAGTCTCACTGATTATTTCACTAGATTTTGTATCATCGTCTCCACTTCTATAAGAAACAAATATCTTTTTTGATAGTTCATAGCTAAAATCTTCGTTTGATTTAAAAGTACCATGAACAATCTCAAAATTTGGCATCTTTTTATCAATTGTTTCTGCATATTCTGGAATAGCATCAAAAAGCTCTGCTGTACTTTGAATTGCAATTACAAAACTAAATAACAATATCAACTTGCAAAAATAACCGAATAGCAGACCAAATCTTTTCTTTTAAAATCAAAGGAAAAATTCTATAATCAACTATTGAATATATTAATTTCCTAAAAAAACTAATGCTTTTTGAATTCATTAAAGTAATCCTTTCAAAATAGATTATTCTTTTTCTTTGTTCTTCTCGCGTTCTTCAAAAGTCTTGTCTTCCTTCTTTTGTTTCGCTCTAATTTTTACCGCACGTATTTTTTTAACAACTTTATTATATAAGAAATTCATAAATGGATTTAGCACAATACTTAATTCCCCAACGAATTCAACGAAATCACCGTTAAATCCCTTTTTGAATTTATATATTCCATATTGTGGATGTCCCTCATCAACATGTCCTGAAACGCCTCTAAAATCATAGATATCGCAATTATTTATGAGAGCTAGTTTTATTTGTTCCCATTGAAGTAAATAGTTTGGCATTACGTTTCTATATTCATTAGAACTTGCACCATATAAATACCAAACTTTATTTCCATAGATTATTGGAATAACTCCTGCTATTATTTTTCCATCATATTCTGCAAGAAGTAATTTCATGTATCCCTTTGGAACAAGTTCATCATACATTTTTTGAAAATATTCTAAAGGTCTTATCAAGAAATTATCTCTAACTCCTGTTGTAAGCATTATATCATGAAACTTTGCTATATCTTCTCTTCCACCTTCTATGATTTTTACACCTTTTCTTCCAGCAAGTCTGATGTTATATCTCCACTTTTCGTGAAAAGATGCCATCAATTCTTCTTCTGTTTTGCCTTTAACATTTAATCTAAATACATATCTAGGTTGAATCATTTGTGAAAAATCTTTTGCATCTTCGCTTATTTTAAATCCAATTTCTTTTGCTATGTTTTTAAACTCTGTATCATCACTTGGGATATCTGGATCTAGCACTAAAATAAAAGAGTGATATTTTTTTGCAACTTGTTTTGCTTGATTAACTAAGTCTTGAAATGTTTCTTTATCATGAGGGTCACAAACAGGTCCTCTTGGACTATACATCATACTAGTAATACCTTTGAAACTTCTAATAAGAAGACTCATAGACCCTTTTATTTTTCCTTCTTCATCTAAAGATAATACTACTTCATTTTTCCATTCCGTTTTTACTCTTGCCCATTCTGGAGACTGTAAAAAATGTCCTTTTGGATTTGTTTGTAAAAATTTAATATATTCTTCTTTTCTATCATCTGTAAGTAATGGCATTTTAATTATCCTTTCATTACATTATTATTGTTATTTCTTTTGATGTATGATTTAAAGGCTCAACTTTTCCATCTTTCATGACACAAGTATCTTCAATACGAATACCATATTTTCCTTCAAAATAAATACCTGGTTCAATTGTAAATACAACATCATCTTCTAAAATATCCTTCTCATTTTTAGGAGATACAACTGGGTCTTCATGAACTTTTGTTCCAACTCCGTGACCAACTGCGTGATTAAAATCATAGCCATATGATTTAACTACTTCTCTAACAATTGCATCTGCCTCCGAAGCACTCATGCCTGCTTTAATACATTCAATACCTTTGACTTGTGCTTCATATACTATATCATATATTTTTTTATACTCTTCTTTTACTTCTCCCATAAATAAAACTCTAGAGCAATCTGAACAGTACCCATCTAAAATACAACCAAAATCTAATTGTACTACATCTCCAAATTCTATAACACGGTCTGATGGTGTAGAATGAATTTGGCCTGAAGTTTCTCCGCTTCCCACAATTGTTTCAAAAGAAACTTCGCTTGCTCCATGTGACAACATATAATCATCCATAAGTTTTGCGACATCTTTTTCAGTCATTCCAACTTTTATTTTTGTTTTTATATATTCAAAACAATCGTCTGCTAATTTAGAAGATTGCTTAAGTTTTTCAATCTCAACTTGTGTTTTTTTCATATTATTAACCTCTATTGTTTTATATATCAAATACTGATTGTTACTATTGAAGTTTTATTGCATTAATAATTTCATCCATGTAGTTGCTGTTAACATAGCAGGAATAAGCATTGTGATATAAGTTCCTATGCACAAAAATGGTCCAAATGGAATATAGTCGGTTCTATCTTTCTTTTTAGTTATTAATAAAAACAAACTGACTAGTGCTGCTATTAAAAAAGAAACAACAAATATTTGAATAAAGTTTTTTAATCCCATAATAAAACCTATTGCTACAACTAGTTTAATATCTCCGCCACCCATTCCTTCTTTTTTTAGTACCAAAAATGATATTCCACCTATCATAGCAAATATTAAAGCTGCTGCAATTCCTCCTAGTAGTAAATCTACTTCCCATCTATAGGTCAAACTTAATTTATAAAAGATTGTAGTACCAATTGCATAAATAAATCCTATTATGCCACCTACAAAATTAGTTTCATTTGGTATGATATATGATTTAAGATCTGTAACAAAAGATATAATTAATATCATAGTTAAAAATGAATACATAAAGAATTGAACAGAGCATCCATATATGTAAAACAAAACACTCTCAAGTAGTGCAGATGTTATAAAAATCGGCATACTTTTTGTAGGCACAAATTTTGTTTTCAATTTGTTAATTTCATTTTTATGAAATTTTGTCTCTTCTTTTGTAAGCTTTTTTGAAAGTTCTTCTTTATGTTCTTCTTCGTATGCCTCATACATTTCTTCTTCTTTTATGAACTTATCTATTAATCCTTTGATTACAAAAGAAAGCGTAAAAGATATTGCTGTAATTATAATATATGGCAATATAATCGAAAGTAATACCACAGGTTTTCTCCTCTTTCATATTTTAAAAATGGCGGCAAAAGAATCGCCGCCTTATATTTTAATATCCATAGTGCTTTAATATCCAATTTTCAATTGGGCGTTTCCACTTTGTGTACCAGTACTCTTTTTCGTTGATTGGCCTTACATAAATTGAAAACATACCAACTCTATTAGCTCCTACTATATCTGTAAGAATTTGATCTCCTATCATTGCGACTCTAGATACATCCATTTGTAGTTCTTTTGCTGCTTTGATAAAGCCTGATTTAGCAGGTTTCTTAGCAAAGCTTACATATTCTATTCCTAATTTTTCAGATATAGGTAATAATTTTTCTTTTTTGTTTGTATTTGTTAAAATCATAACTTTGAAGCCATCTGCTTTAGCTTCTTTACCCCAAGAAATTATTTCATCACTTAGTACTTGACTCATATCTATAAGAGTATTGTCTATATCCAAAAGTATTCCTCTAATACCCATACGTCCTAAAAAACCCAAGTCAATTTTAGGAACACTTTCAAAAACAGCATTTGGTTTAAATTTACTCATTATTAATCTTCACCCGTTTCTATAGAATATCCTGTAATAATCTTTGATAATTCTTCATCTGAGAACTCTTCTTCTGATACAAATTCATATCCTGTTTCATTTTTTACCCATGAATAATGCTTAATTCCGTCTATTGCCTCGTAGTATGTTACATCAACACCCATGATACTTTTTGATGTGGCACCTTCTTCAGCATAAGCTTCACCAGCAGTTAATACCATTAAGGTACCAAGTTTTCCATTATCAAATTTTAAATCAAGTTGTGCCATATCTCTACTTAAAAGGAAAATTCTATCGTATTCAACATTTGATAAGCTTTCATCTTTATTAACTTTAAAATCTGTTCTATCTGTAAAATCTGTATTTTCATATTCTACAGTTCCTGAAAAATACTCTTCTTTTCCCTCTTCATCTATTTGAGCAATTTCAGTATTTTCATTTTCTATAACAGGCTCGTTGCTTTTTTTGTCTTTACAAGCAAATAAAACTAAAGACAAAGAAATAATCATAATAATTATTAATAATTTTTTCATAAGTACCTCCACAAATTATTTATTGACTTTGTTAGAAATCCTTGTTCTTCTTGCACGAGGCTTTGGTTTGCTCAAACGTTTATTTAACTCTATTTCAAGTTGCTCTGCAGTTAGGTCTCTATAAATCTTTCCACCGACTGCTAGCGAAATAGCTCCCGTTTCTTCAGAAACAATTGCAACAACACTATCTGTAACTTCAGAAACACCAATTGCCGCTCTATGCCTTGTACCAAAAACTCTATCTAATGACTCTTTATCAGTAAGTGGCAAAATACAAGAAGCTGCTTGAACACGGTTATTTTTAATAATAACTGCTCCGTCATGAAGAGGTGTATCTTTAACAAAAATATTGATTAAAAGTTCTGCTGAAACTTCCGAATCAATTGCTACACCAGTTCTAGCAATTTCTCCTAGGCTTGTTTCTTTTTCAAAAACAACAAGCATTCCAGTTTTTGTTGCAGACATAGCTTTTGCTGCTTTTGCAACTTCAGGTATACATGTAATACTTTCTTCAGCTTCAAATTCAAACCATTTACGAATATTTGCATTACCAACTTGTTCTAATGCTTTTCTAAGTTCTGGTTGGAATACTACCGCAATCAAAATGATACCATATTGCATAAAGTAATCTAAAATTGAATGTAAAAAGTATAAATCAAATACATTCTTAGAACTTAAAAAATTAAGAACAACTAAAACTAAAATACCTTTAATAAGCTGCATTGCTCGTGTGTTTTTAACTATCTTGTATCCTTTGTAAATCAAAAAACATACAATAGCTATATCAATTATGGAAAAAACAGCCTTAATAGGATAAGCAAACATAGTATTAAAATAATTTGAGATTGATGTTCCTTTTATCATATCCAAAAAATTACTAAGAATACTGCCCATAATTTCCTCCAATTGTATAAATTATCTAAACAATGCAATTGCTACACTAAGTACAAAACAAGCTGCTAAAATTATGCATACAACTCTTGCAACTTTCTTTTCCTTTCCAGACATCTTAACGCCTCCTATGCTTTATTTTAAATGCACTTTTTCTATGATAAGCACATCATTTATCACCATTATATTACAACACTTTTTACCATTTAAGTCAACTAATTATTAAGTGGATTAGCACTTAATTTTATTATTTTTCTCATGTCATCATCTCTTGCTGAAACATTCTTTCTAATTGCTCCACATTTTTGACATTTGTAGATAATTACATACCCTTTTTTGTTTTGCAAATCAACTCCAATTGGCTCAAGTAAACCCTGACAAGTTTCTGCTCTATCACCAGGATTAACATCTACATGTTTTGAATACAAACAATAAGGACAATGATTTCTACAAGAATACCCTAGTTTAGAAACTTTTTTGCCACAATTTTCACATACGAATTCTTCATCAATTTCATTAAAAGTTTTCATGTTTATCACTCTATCTATAGAAGCACCCATCACCAATAAACTCTCTTAAAATTGAAGTTATTGGAATTTCTTTGCTATCTATTGGAATAAAATAACTTAAAAATTCATATAGTCTCTTTGCTTCTGAAAATTCATCAGAATTATAATCAACAGATGCAAGAAGTGGTTCAACGTATGGCTTTAAAGCAGCAATTTCATAAACAAGTGATGAGTTAAACATTACATCTGCATCATTTTGATATGGGAAAATATACTTTTCTTCTCCACGTCTTACACTCTCCCACATCTTAATTGTTGCACCAGGGTTGTGTGATCTGAATTTACTGTCTCTTACCATTCTTCTAATCAATCTTGTATCTGATGTAGTAACTCTATTGTAATCATCAATATTTAAAGTAGTTAGGGCACTAATATAAATTTTGAATTTGTTCTCTCTTGGAATTTTTTCTGTAAGCTTTTCATTCAAACCGTGAATTCCTTCAATTACAACAACCTCATCTTCATCTAATATTTCTTTATTGCCCAAATACTTCCTTTTTCCATCTGTAAAATCAAATGTTGGAAGTGCAACTTCTTTGCCATCTAATAAGTCTTTTAGTTGGTTATTAAATAGTTCTATATCAACTGCTTCTAAACATTCAAAATCATAGTTACCGTTCTCATCTTTTGGAGTTTGCCCTCTTTCTACAAAATAATTGTCCATAGAAAGTGTAACTGCTTTGATACCATTAACCTTTAATTGAACTCCTAATCTTTGTGCAAATGTGGTTTTTCCAGAGCTTGAAGGACCTGCAATTAAAACAATTTTTCTTCTTCTATCTGAGGCAATCATATCTGCAATATGAGCAATCTTCTTTTCATGAAGTGCTTCTGACATACGAATTACTTCGCCTGCTTTTCCTTCTCTTATATATTTGTTAAGTCCAACAATTGAATCAATGCCAAGCATTTTGTGAATTTTGTCATAATCATCAAATGAAGCATAAAGTTTTTTATTACCATTAACAGTTTTATCAATTGTGTTACTAAATCTTCTTGGATAGTGTAACAATAATCCTTTTTCATATTTTGTAACTTCAAATTTTGGAGTATATCCAGTTGAAACGGGCATTACACCATAGAAATAATTGAATGTATCTCCACAATAATACATAGAAACGTGAGACTTCATACGTGTTTCTAATAATCCTCTTTTATCTTCTCTACCAGCATCTTTGTATTTATTCATAGCTTCTTCCAAAGTTAAAACTCTTTTTTCAATTGGAAGGTCTTGAGAAATAATTTCTTTCATTCTTGTGATAATAGCGTTAATGTCAGTATTATCTAATTTTTTATCTGACTCACAATAAAGTGAATGTCCTAAAGAATAATTAACAAATAATTTATACTTTGGGAATAATTCTTCGAATGCTTTAACCAAGATAAATATTATTCCTCTAACATAAATTCTACTTCCATCTGGTGTAGAAGTATCTAGAAATTTTATTTTACAATCTCTATCTATAACGTAATCTAAAGACTTAACTTCATTAAAAACTTTACATGCAAGAATTGACCTATCTTCAAGTTTTAAGATACTCTTCATGAAGTCTTTTACACTCATCTTATCTGGTATTTCATAATTTTTATTATCATATAATACGTTAATCAATATAATACCTCCTTTATGATTAAAACGTTACTTCTTATTCTTCATATAAGCGAGTATTAGTCGCCCTTAAATTATATAATAAAATCGCTACAATAACAATTATTTAGCAATAAAAAACCTCAAAATCGTAAGATTTTGAGGCTGTGGAGGCGCCACCCGGATTTGAACCGGGGATCAAGCTTTTGCAGAGCTCTGCCTTAGCCGCTTGGCCATGGCGCCACGTATTTTCAGTACGCTAAATATATTATAACAAAAAATGAAAATTGTCAACTGATAAAAAGCTTATTTTTACCAATAATATCCCTATTTTACCTTATGAAACACATATACAACTTTTCCTATAAATTCAATTATTTTGTTACAATTTTTTATAGCTACTTGTTTAAAAACTCCTTTAAACCACACAGTAAAGGCAGTAATAGTAGCTGTTACAAGTAAAGTTATCATAGAATACGATATATTGTCAAATAGTTTTATAAGGCTTGCAGCAATAAGAGCTCCCATAGCACCACTTATTACTCCACAAATATCTCCTATAACATCGCTACAAACGTTAGCTACTCTGTCTGCATTTTTTATAAGCATGATAGATTCTTTTGCCCCTTTTTTCTTAGTAGAGGCCATGGCATGAAAAGGCACCTCTTCGGCCGCTGTAACTGCTGTTCCTATAATATCAAAACAAATGCCTATTGCCATAACAATAAACAAAATAATAAATGAAATAACGATGTTATCAATATTATTAACTAAATTTGTTGATAACATATTAAAAATTGCTGAAAGTATAAATGTGCCAAAAAATATGATAAAAAGCCACTTTCGTTGAGACACTTTTTCTTTTTTCTTCATAATTTCTCCTAAATAAAAAATAACTCGTAAAGAGTTATATAAAAAACTTTTAGTGATAGTATGCTTAGTTAATTTTATGGCTTAGGTCCAGAAGGGTTTCCCTACTTTCTACTAAGATATCGCCATCTTAGTGGTTCCCCTTTAAAGAAAGTATTTTTACCGTTGCCAGTAAAAAGTCTGAATTACCACTTAGTCCACACTCCAATCCTAAGCATACCTTGGACTACAAATGTTCTAGGAGATTTCCTCCAGCTACTAAAAGATTGTTTATCCTCTTTTGCAAGGTTGGTTTCAAAAAAGATAACATTTATTCACCAAGCTCACTCAAGGAAAGCTACACTGTGTACATATCATCTACCTAACTTGATAATATGCCTTGCAGGTTTTTCACATATTTTTTGCTAGTTGTTTAAGGTTTTACGCTACAAAAATATGCGTCTCCACGAGAAAAGGGTCCACGCCCATATGCCGTTATGGATCGCCCTTAACTCTTACTCTTAGAATAGCACCCTCGACTGGGCGTCGAAAGCAACACATTCCAAGACTTTCAACGATTATGCTCTTTTGGTAGATTTTTAGGCCCACCTTCGCAATCTCTAGCAGCAACTAGAATAACACATCACTAGAGAAGTAATTTTATCACATATCAAACAAAAATGCAAATTTCCCCTTTTAGGGACGCTCCTTGTTGGGGAAATTTCTCCCCTTTTGGGGACAGTCCTTGTTGGGGAAATTTCTCCCCTTTTGGGGACAGACCTTCTCAAAGTCACCTATTTCTTCAACATTTCCAGTCTTTTGTGAAGTGTTTTTCTATCTATTTTTAGCAATTTTGCAATTTCATGATCAGGAATATTGCATAACTCTTTCATTTCATTATATATATTTGCTGTTTTTATTATATTGTCTTTAACTTTTTCATTATTCTTACACACTTCATTAAAGGCTTCTAAAACATCATCTTTGTTATATTTGTCATCTATAAATCTTGTGAAAGTATGAGTTTTTTTCAAAATATCTTCTATATCCATTTCACAAAACCCACAAATATCCATAATATTTTTACTAATATTATAGTAATCGTTATAACTTGAAAAATCATAGTCTTTTGCGCTTTTACATATTTTGGCTTTTACAGGGTTCTCATGGATATATTTTATGCAATTTATCAAATGACCTTTTGTAAGAATACTTTCGCTCTTATATCTATCCCTATACACATGTCCAACTTTATTTTGTCTTTTGTTATAATAAATTCCAAATGCTGTATTAGTTTGCTGCATACATTTTGATATTTTTTCTAAAATAGGACAAAACAACAAAATGTGAACATGATTATCCATAACGCAATATGCTATTATTTCAATACAATTTTTGAAAGCATTACGTTTTAAAAAATATAAATATCTTTTTTTGCAAGCCTTATCTTTAAAAATATACTTTTTTTCATCTCCTTGTACCATAATGTGATAAAAATTTGATTCATAATAATACCTAGGTAATCTCATAAATATTCTTCCTTTCTTTTTTATAATTTTATTAAATAAAAAAGGCAAACCTATCTTAATAAGATAGATTTGCCCCCTATTATTTATGACTCATTTTCCCCAAAACAAGTTTTCAATATTCAATTATGCTGCCCTCTTTTGAAGGTGTGTCCCCAAAAGAGGAATTTTTTCCCCAACAAGGAGTGTCCCTAAAAGGGGAGAAATTTCCCCAATAAGGAACGTCCCCAAAAGGGGAATTTAAAAGTCCCAAATCATTGAGAACAATAGGCCTATTCCAATTCCTACTACTGCACCTACAAATACTTCAACTGGTGTATGTCCTAATAGCTCTACTAATTTTTCTTGATAGTTGATATTCTTATCTTCTTCCATCATTTGATTTAGTATTCTTGCTTGCTTACCAGCAGCTCTTCTAACACCTGCAGCATCATACATTACTATAAATGCAAATACCGAAGCTAAAGCAAATAAAGGTGAGCCAAAGCCTTCTGTCATACCTATACTAGTTGCAAGTGAAGTAATGCATGCAGTATGAGAACTTGGCATTCCACCTGAACCTAATATTCTTTTCCAATTTATTTTTCTTCCTTTTGCAGTTAAGACCTCAACTATTAACTTATAAAATTGAACAACAAGCCATGTTGCAAGTGGAATCCATAACCACTTGTTAGTAAGCAATGCTTTCATAATAATCCCCCAATTATTATTTATTCTGTTTCAAATTCCTCTTCAGAAAAACCATCTTTATCTTTTAGTAATATTGTAATACTTTTTTCTGCAGAATTTAATAAGTCAGAGCAGTAATTAGAAATCTCCATTCCCTTTTTAAATTTTTCTACTGATGCGTCTAAACTTAAATCACCTTTTTCAAGTTCAGAAACAATTTCTTCTAAATTATCCATTGCTTCTTCAAACGTCATTTTTTCTTTTTTCATAAAACTACTGCCTCCAAATTACCATCATTTAAAGTTATATTTATCTTCTCATCTTTTGAAACATCATCTTTTGATTTAACAATCTTTCCTTTTTCATTTTCAACTATCGAGTAACCTCTAGTTAATGTTTTCAAAGGACTTAATGTATCTAAAGAAGTAATATCTTTCACTAAAACTAGTCTTTTATTTTTAATCTCAATCTTAATTGCATTTTCTAATTGCTTAATTAAGTAATCTTGCTTTAATTTTCTTTCATTAAACATTGAAAGTGGGTCTTTCATACATTTTGAATTCATTACTTTTTGATATCTTGCTTTCATGTTTTCAACTTTTTTACTAAGTGAAACAGAAAGTCTTCTATTGATATTTTGTAACTTCCACATAACCTCTTCTAAATCTGGAACAGCCAACTCACCAGCAGCCGAAGGTGTAGGTGCTCTTAAATCTGCTACAAAATCTGCAATTGTAAAGTCTGTCTCATGTCCTACCGCCGATATAATAGGTAGTTCAGAATTATATATTGCTTCGGCAGTTGCTTCTTCATTAAACGGCCACAAGTCTTCTAATGATCCTCCACCTCTTGCAATAATAATTGTATCAACACTTTTTGTTTCGTTGAAATACTTGATTCCATCACAAATCGTTTCATATGCACCAGCGCCTTGAACAGCAGCAGGATATAAAATGATATGAACGTTAGGAAATCTTCTAGTAGTAACGTTGATAATATCTTTAATAACAGCGCCAGTTTTCGAAGTAACAACTCCAATTGCTTTTGGTAAAAAAGGAATTGGCTTTTTATGTTCTTCATCAAACCAGCCTTTAGCTTCCAACTTTGCTTTTAATTTTTCATAAGCCTCATATAAAGCTCCGACGCCATCCTGTTCCATACCCTTAACATAGATTTGATAAACTCCATCTCTTTCATATACTGCAACTTGTCCTAATACTAGCACTTGCATTCCATCTTGCGGTTCAAATTTAATGTTACCTGCATATGATTTAAAACATACACACTTTATAAGAGAGTCACTATCTTTTAAGGTAAAATAAAGATGACCTGTATAATGTCTTTTAAAATTTGATATCTCTCCTTTTATATAAACATTATTAAGAAAATCATCTTTATCCATTAAATCTTTTATATATAAATTTAATTGTTTTACAGTTAATGGAGTTGGTCTAAAAGGCTTCTTTTCTTCTAAATCAAAACTAATTTGTTCCAACTTTATTTCTCCATTTTATTCTAATTCTTTAACTATTTCAGCGAGTACACCATTTACAAAACTTGGTGATGAATCATCGCCAAATGTTTTTGAGAGTTCTACCGCTTCATTGATTGCAACTTTATATGGTATGTCTTCTCTATAAAGTATTTCATAAATAGATAACCTTAAAATTGCCAAATCAATTTTACTAATTCGTTCTAAATTCCAATCTTTAAGATGTGCTTTTATTTTTTCATCTATTTCTTTAAAATTCTCTTGAATTCCAGAAAGTACACCAACTATATATTCTTCATCTTCAGTTGTAATATCAGAAGCATCTTCACATGTTTCTAAATAACGTTCATATAAAACTTTTGCTTCTTCTTCCTGAAAAGAAAGTTCAAAAGCTAGCTTTAAAGCCAATTCTCTAGCTGTTGTTCTACTCATAAAAACCGCACATCCTTTTTATTGTTCATCATCTTTAAAAACTTTATCAATACCACTTTTAAGTTTTGTTTTTACAGTTGATTTATTATTTTGTACATACCTACCTGCCCATGCGCATACTACTATCA
>CAMUYU010000013.1 GCA_947164995.1 uncultured Clostridia bacterium | reverse complement strand
CTTTCGTTGCTTTTTTCCACAGCGCGGTCGTCAAAAAGCGCCGGGACGGTCTTCTGCGCGCGTGCGCGCCATACAATAGGATACTTTGGAATAGAAGTATTAGAAGTAGGAGCGGTTGAAACGGTGGATTATTCGTAAAGTGCAGTGATTTTCTTGACGTTTCCGGTTTTTTCGCTGTTGATAAAGTTTTAAGTTTTTCAAAAATGCTTCCTAGTAAAATTGGTGAAGCTTCAGCAACAATTCAAAATGGCTTTTTAAATATCACTGACGACTTAAGTCTATATGTATCCCAAGATGTAATTGATAGCATGTCAGCTTCACTAAATAATGTTCTAAGTAATATCGGTACATATGTACAAAATGTTGTTGGAAGTGCCCTTAAGCTTGTAATGTCTGTACCAGTAATGATTGTTAATGTAATTATTACAATTCTTGCATTCATAGTATTTACAAAAGATAGGTTAAATATTATTAACATTATAGATTTTCATTTTCCTGAAAGCTGGGTAAAAAAAGCTGTAATGATTAAAAATGAAGTATTTGGTACTTTGGGAAGTTATTTAAAAGTATACAGCAAAATTATTGTAATAACTGCAATCGAATTATTCATAACCTTATCTCTATTAAGAGCATTAGGATTTCCACTTAATAATGTTTTAAGATTGTCTATTTTAATTGCTATAATAGATATTCTTCCAATACTTGGAATTGGAACAGTTTTAATTCCTTGGTCTATATGGAATTTTATTATTGGAAATACTGGTTTTGGAATAGGTCTTATAATTATTTACATAGTTCTTACTATAATTAGGCAACTAATAGAACCAAGACTTGTTTCAAAACAACTTGGTGTTCATCCATTGTTTACATTACTTGCTATGTATGCTGGATTTAAAATAGTTGGCTTTAGTGGACTTATTCTAGGACCATTTGCATTAATGGTACTTCGCTGTGTATATGCTGAACAAATTAAGAAAGGTTTATTTAAGAGTTTAGTGGAAGAATAAGGAGAATACAAATGAAAAAGATAATATTCATAATAAATATTATTATAATAATAGTATTACTCTCTATAATAATCATGCACAATAAAAAGAATCTTATAATTCGACATGAGAATAATAATATAATTAATAGTAAAAACGAATCGATTGAAATGTATGAAGAAGAAGTATATAAAGAAGAGCTAGATATTAGAAATATAAATAGTCCTAATAATCAAAATTATTTACATCTTAATCATATAATTATTGAAGATGATTTTGATAAGAAGAATATTTTTAGCGAAGATATTAATTTTAATTATACAAATGCTTCTATTGATACAACTAATTCTAAATTCTATTATTGGTCATCTGAAAATTGTGATATGAATATAAATTTATTATATGAAATCGATAAGAATCCATTTAAAGAACAAATTAAACAATCTATATATGTTTTAAATGGTGACAATAGAAAGTATGGCGGGCATCTAATTATATTAACAGCAAATGGTGATATTTATATCTCTGAAACGCTAGATTTTGTTTCTGAACTTGCAACAGATGCTACATTTCTAATGAGAAAAATGGAATTACATGATTTGTTTTTTAAAGATGTAGAAGGTATTGGAGTCTATCATTGGCATGGTGCCTATAAAAATGAAGATTTAATTCTTATGAATGACCTTGAAGGCGATATAATTGCTATAAAGTGGAAAGATTCTTTCAAAGAAGGTATTTATTATATAAATATTAATGATGGTGATATGATTGGTGATTCTGCAAGTGCCGATTTAATTTGGAGACAGATTTCAAATAAATCTAAAGATGATTTTGATAATCTTATTTTGAATAATACTTCAATTGGTGATATATATAAAGATTTCGATGAAAATAGTTGGAAAAACAATTTAACTGAACACATGCATTATATATATCTTGGTAAATTATATGAAAATAATGATATTACTAGTTCTAATAATTATGATGTTATTCTTTCTTATCAAAATAATCGAGATTCTACTAATATGTTAAGATTCATTCAAGGAGATAACGTTTTCTACACATATTTACCAGAACCTGAAAGATTTTTAAAAACTAAATTGTCTATATATAAAAATTATTTGATAGAAACTAATGATGAAAATACCATTGACCCATATATAAACGTTTATGACTTAAGAGATTTTAAACATATTTGGGGAGAATTTCTTTATGGAGGATGCTATGTAGAAGTCAAAAACGATGGAATCCACCTATTTACTTACATAGATGATATTAATAAATATTTAACAGATGGATATTATTTTGAAGATAATCCAGAAGATGTTGCAATTCTTGAGAATGGTGGATATATTACTATTTATCAACAAGAATACTTATTAACAATTGAAAATGATGAAGTAACTTTTACTTTTATAAAAGAACATAAAGATAAAACATATGACATATCATATACATAAAGAAATTCTTAGGAGGTTTTATATGATAGTTGCTATTGATGGACCAGCCGGAACTGGTAAAGGAACTGTAAGTAAATTAATTGCTGAAAGATTAGGTTTTACTTACATTGATACTGGAGCTATGTATAGATGCATTACTTTAAAAATGCTTAATAATGACATCAAATTAGAAGACACAGATAAAATTATTGAAATGTTTGAAAATACTAAAATTGAATTTGAAAATTCTACAGATGATGATGGAAAGCTTGTTCAAAAAGTATTTTTGGATGGCGAAGATGTATCTAAAGAAATTCGTACTCCAAGAGTAACTGAATATTCATCTCCATACTCAGCTTTACCACTAATTAGAGAGAAGTTAGTTGACTTGCAAAGAAAAATGGCTGTCGGAAACAATGTTGTTATGGAAGGCAGGGATATTACTACAGTAGTATTTCCAAATGCTGAGTTAAAAATATATTTAGATGCTACACCTGAAGAAAGAGCAAATAGAAGATATAAAGAGTATATTTCTAAAGGTATTGAAACAACTTATGAGGAAACTTTAGAAGCAATTAATAAAAGAGATTACACAGATATGCATAAAGAAGTTGGTGCTTTAAAGATTGCAGAAGGTGCTATAGTAGTTGACACAACTAATCTTTCAATTGAAGAAGTATATGAGACTTTGCATAAATTAATAGAAAGTAAGGAGCAATAATGGGATTAATAAGAGAGTGTGTGCGTCTTGGTTTCATGGCGTATTTCAATTTGTTTTATAAAATAGACGAGATAGGAAAAGAAAACTTACCAAAAACTGGTCCATACATACTTTGTTCAAACCATATTCATTGGATGGATCCAATAGTATATGTATGTGAAAATAGAAGAATGGTTTACGCCATTGCAAAGGAAGAGCTTTTTTCTACGAAATTTAAAGCATGGCTTATGAGAAGACTGGGATTAATTCCAGTAAAAAGAGAAGCAACAAGTAATAATAATGAATCGATAAATGAAGCAGTTAAAAGACTAAATGAAGGCAATATGCTTTTAATATATCCAGAAGGAACACGATTTGGATTAAAGAATGGTGTTAAACCTAAAAAAGGAATTGCACTAATTGCTATGGAAGCAAAAGTTCCAATAATACCTATGGCAATGGTTGGCTCATTTAAACCATTTACAAGAATAAAATTTATTATTGATAAACCAATGGATATATCAGAGTACTACCCTAAAGAGGGCGAGAAGATTAATCTTAGAAATATGGTAAAACTTACAAATCAAGTAATGGATCGTATTGTTGAACTAAGAGATAGTATTAATACCGAAGAAATTGAAAATCAAATGAATGAAGCAGAAGAATCTAGAATTAAGAAAAAGCAAAAGAAACTTGCTAAAAAAGAAAACTTAAAAATGATTGAAGAAAAGAAAGATGATAATATAGAAGGAGCCTAAATATGAATATTCTTGCAGTTGGAGACATAGTAGGTCAAATTGGAGTAGATTATTTTGAAAAGAATATTTCTACATTAAAAAAAGAGTATAATATTGATTTTACAATTGTTAATGGTGAAAATAGCGAAAGAGGAAGTGGTATCAACAAAGCTATTTTTAACACATTGATTTCCTCAGGTGCTGACGTAGTTACAATGGGTAATCATACTTGGGGCAAAAAGGATATCTTTTCATTTATAGATGATGAAATACGACTTGTAAGACCTGCAAATTATGCAGAAGAACTTGTTGGTAGAGGTTATACTATTCTTGAGTGCAAAGGCAAAAAAATTGGTATTATAAATCTAATTGGAAGAGTTGATATGGGAGGAAGCTTCGATTGTCCTTTCAAAAAAGCAGACAAAGTAATAGATGATTTAAAAGTAAAAGGTGTTGATATCATTATAATTGATTTTCATGCAGAAGCTACTGCAGAAAAAATAGCTCTTGGTTATTATCTTAAAGATAAAGCTACAATCGTGTTTGGAACTCATACTCATGTACAAACAAATGATGATAAAATATATGATAGTGGAATGGGATATATAACAGATATTGGAATGACTGGTCCAAGAGAATCTATTATAGGTATGGATATTAATGCTGCATTAAAAAGGTTTTTAACACAAATACCTGAAAGATATCAAGTAGCAGAAGGACCTGGAATGCTTGATGCTGTAGTATTTACTTTAGATGATACTACTAACCAAGTTACAAAGATTGTTAAGATAAGAGCTTGATATTACAAAAATATTACAAAAATGTAAAAAAAGTCTTACATTTTACATAAATTTATGATATAATGCACCTAGTCAAGATTCAAAAAGGTAGGAGGCAGAAATGAAAGAGATTTTATGTAAAGGCGTAAGCGAACTAATTAGGGATAAAAGTATAATAAGTACACTGGATGAAATAGGTATTTCTAATGTAGGGGAGTTATGTAATTTCTCAAGAATGGAGCTAAACCAAAAAGGTATTCCAAATAGCCAAGTAAATGATATTAGAATTGCTTTACAATTAAATGGTATTGATTTAAAGCCAAATCATGCCAGAAAAAATAGCTTGATTTTAAAATAAGTATGTGTTAGATGTTCTTAAAAGTAGTAAAATGCGGTTTTAAGGGCATCTTTTTTATAAAGAAATGCTTATAAATTAACAAATTTTGTAAAAAGTTGACAAAAAATCAAATATTATGTAGACAAAAACGTATATTTGTGGTAGAATGTTTCACGTAGTTAGGATAATTCTGTGACTAAATATTTAATGTACAATTTAAAAAGTCGGTTATGCCGAGTAGATTGCGTATAGGGGGATAAAAAGTGATTAATTATTTAGAAAACAATCAAATTAAACTCATAGGTACTATTGTTTCAGACAAAACGTTTAGTCACGAAGTTTATGGCGAAGGTTTTTACTCATTTGATATCGAAGTTCCAAGATTAAGCGACACAAGCGATATCATTCCTGTTATGTGTTCAGAGAGATTACTTACAGACTTTGAAAACTTAATAGGTCAAAAAGTTGTTGTAGACGGACAATACCGTTCATACAATAATATGGAGAATGAAAGAAACAAATTAGTTCTAACATGTTTTGTAAAAGAAATTAGATTACAAACAGAAGAAGATCAAAATGCAAACACAAATGAGATTATACTAAACGGTTTCATTTGTAAGAAACCAGTTTATAGAACAACTCCATTTGGAAGAGAAATTGCAGATGTATTATTAGCAGTAAATAGAGCATACAACAAATCAGATTATATTCCTTGCATTGCATGGGGTAGAAATGCTAGGTTCTGCCAAAGCTTTGAAGTTGGTCAAAATGTTAAGGTTTATGGACGAATTCAAAGCAGACAATATGAAAAGAAGCTTACAGATGGAACGTCTGAAATTAGAAGAGCTTATGAAGTATCTGTTTCAAAGATGGAACTTGAAAAGAACGAAAAAATGCTTGAAACTGCTGAAAATAGCGAAAATAATAACGAGGAGCAGATCGGTTTAATTTCATAATTATCATCCTCTTTGCAAAGGTCGCTCAAGTCAATTGAGTGACCTTTTTCAATTGTTACAAATATGTTACAAATATTGACATTTTGTAACTTTTTTGTAAAATTAATGCGTACATTAGAGTAATTACCATATACTTATTTTATAATCGAATTATCGGTAATTGTTTGTAGATGTAAAGTAGGTGTTGAAGTTGAGAATTGTTAGCGGAAAAGCTAGAGGACTAAAGATTAAAACAATTGAGTCAGACTCTACTAGACCTACAAAAGATATGGTAAGAGAAGCACTATTTAGTATAATAGCTCAAGAGGTTCCAGATTCTATTTTTTTAGATTTATTTGCAGGGAGTGGAGCTGTTGGAATAGAAGCTTTAAGTAGAGGAGCTAAGTGTTGCTATTTTGCAGATGTTAATAAAGAATGTACTAAAGTGATTTTAGAAAATCTGCAAAAGGCAAAATTTGAGGATAAATCTACTATCTATACTTTAGACTATGAAAAAGTATTAGGAAAAATAAATGATGTTAAATTTGATATTATCTTTATAGATCCGCCTTATAACAAAGGCTTAGGAATAAAGGCAATCAAACTTATTTCATCTTATGATTTACTAAAGACAAATGGTATCATCGTATATGAGACAGATGAAGTAGAAGATATACCAGACGTTATCGAAATTTATACGAAATTTAAAGAAAAGAAATACGGAAGAAACATTTTAAATTTCTATAAGAGAAAGGAGTAATCATTAGATGGATGTACTGTCATTAATAGAAGAATTGGAAAAAATGCTAGAAAATGGCAGTTCAGTGCCTTTTTCTAAAAAAGTAATGTTAGATAAAGAAGCTGTTGCAGCTCTATTAGAGGAAATAAAAAATAAAACTCCAGACGAGTTAAAACAAGCAAGATGGGTAAAAGAAGAAAGGCAAAGAATTTTACAAGATGCTCAAAAAGAAGCTAACGAGATTATTAAAGAAGCAGAAAATAAGATTATTTCAATGATTGATGACCACGAAATTACAAGACAAGCTATTGAGCAAAGAACAGAAATAATTGATGCTGCTGAAAAGTATAAAAAAGATATGATAAGTGCCACAAAAGAGCATGCTGACGGCATTTTAGAAGATCTAGAGAAGTTTTTAAAAGAAAAATTAGATATGGTTCGTAGTAATCGTAAAGAATTAAAATAACAATAAATCGAGGATGAGAAATCATCCTTTTTTTTGCCTAAATATCACATTATGTTACCTAGTAACAAATATAAAAAAATTAGTGAAAATCAAATATTACAATTAAGTAAAAAAAGCTATTTTTTCTTGAAATAAAGCACATTTTAATATAATATAGAGATTGGGTTATTGTGGCTTTTTAAGCTATAATTTTACTTAAGGAGAGTTAATTTAATGGCAAGAACAACTACTAAGAAAAAGAAAGTAACAAAAAACAAAAAATCGTCAAGAGTGCCAGAGAAAAATGTTGATATACAATCACTATCACTCATTATTTTGGGCGTTATTTTTGCATTTATCATATATTCAGATTCCTCAAAAGAAGGATTTTTAGGTGGAATCATCAAACATTTTATGCTTGGTGGTCTTATGGGCAAGATGGCTTTAGTTTTTCCATTTGCCTTAATGATTATGGGAATATATGTTATTTTTAAAGACTATTCAAAGTTCAAACTTAAAATTGCACCATTTATAATACTATTTATTTCTATTTCTGCTTTAATCACTATCAATGATTTTACTGTACCAGAAGGCGGAATAGTTAATATATTCCAGGCAATAGGTACAATGATTGAAAAAGGATTAGATTTTGACATAGATCCAAATGCAGGAGCAGGATTAATAGGTGCAATTCCAGCGGTATTCTTAATAGCTGGATTTGGAACTACAATTGCAAAGGTAATTATAATAGGAATTATAATAGCTATGGGATTTTTAGTTACAGGTATTGCATTTTCGTCAATAATTCTCGGCATTAGAGACTTCTTTGCTGATTCAAAAGAAAAAGGAAAAGAAGAAATCGCACAACTTAGACTAGCAAGACAAGAAGAACTAGAAAGAAGAATGCTAGAAGAAGAGGAAGAAGATGAGGATGTAGAAGAAGAACCTGAAGAAGAGGTTGAAATTCCTATAAAGACCAAATCAAGTTCAAAAGTAAAAGAAAGAAATAAAAAATTTGCTGAAATCATGGAACAAACTGAAATTGTTGATTCAGGAAAACAAATTACAATTCATGATTTAGATTTAGAAGAAGAAGGAGAAACAGCTGAAGAAGAAACTAATCCAATTCTTGAAAACCTTGATGAAGACGAAACTTTGGAAGAAGACGTGGAAGAAGTTCAAGAGGAAGAACCTGTTAAGAAAGAACCTAATAAAGTTAGAGTACTAACTAATTTATATACTCCAGCTCCAGAAACTAAACCAAAAGAAGAAAAGGCACCTGTTCTTAATTTAGAACATGGACAAGTAGAAAGCTATGAAGACTATGTATTTCCACCAATATCATTATTAAATGAGGGTGAGGAATTAAATGATGAATATTCAGTAAAAGAACTAAGAGAGATTGCAAGTAAACTTCAAAAGACACTTACAAACTTTAATGTTGATGCAAGAGTTATTAATGTTACTCGTGGTCCAACAGTTACACAATATGAAGTTCAACCAAATGCTGGTGTAAAAGTTTCTAAGATTCTTAGTCTATCAGATGATATTGCTCTTAACTTAGCAGCAAAATCAATTAGAATTGAAGCTCCTATACCTGGTAAATCTGCTGTTGGTATAGAAGTGCCTAACAAAACAAAAGAAACTGTATATTTAAGAGAAGTACTAGAATCAGACGCATTCCAAGAAGCCAAATCAAAAGTATCATTTGCTCTTGGTAAAAGCATAGATGGTGAGCCTTATGTATCTGATATAGCAAAGATGCCTCACTTATTAATTGCTGGTTCTACAGGCTCTGGTAAATCAGTATGTATTAACTCAATTTTAGTAAGTTTATTATATAAAGCTAAACCAAACGAAGTTAAATTAATATTAATAGACCCTAAAATGGTAGAACTTGGTGGCTATAATGGAATCCCTCATCTACTTATTCCAGTTGTTACGGATGCTAAAAAAGCAGCCGGTGCATTAAACTGGGCAGTACAAGAAATGGTTAAGAGATATAACTTATTTGCTGCTAAAGGTGTAAGAGATATTAGAGGATATAATGATGCACTTACACAAGAAGGTTTAGATGACACACTTCCACAAATAGTAATAATTGTAGATGAGCTTGCAGACCTTATGATGGTTGCACCTTCAGAAGTTGAAGATGCTATTTGTAGGTTAGCACAAATGGCAAGAGCCGCAGGTATGCATTTAATAATTGCTACACAACGTCCTTCTGTAGATGTTGTTACAGGTATAATTAAAGCAAACATACCTTCAAGAATTGCATTTACTGTTCAATCGCAAATTGACTCAAGAACAATTCTTGATATGGGTGGCGCTGAAAAACTTCTTGGTAAAGGTGATATGCTTTATTATCCAATAGGAGAAGAAAAACCTGTACGTGTACAAGGTACTTTTGTTACAGATAAAGAAATAGAAACAATCATTGACTTTGTTAAAGACCATTACAAAGTATCATATGATCCAGATATTATTGAAGAATTTGAAAAACAAAATAGACCTCCAACAGTAACAGATGATTCAAACGGAAACGGTACAAAAGCACCTGATGCTGATGAACTATTAGTTGATGCAATTGAACTTGCTGTCCAAATGGGTAACGCTTCTGCTTCTATGATTCAACGTAAATTTAAAGTTGGTTATGCAAGGGCTGGTAGAATTATTGACCAAATGGAAGAAAGAGGTATTGTATCAGGATACGATGGATCTAAACCACGTCAAACATTAATTTCAAAAGAAGAATGGGAAGAAATGAAAGAAGCTGGCGTAGATTCAGTTAAGTATGAAGAAATCGATGAAGATGAATATAACGAACTTCTAGCTCAACAAGAAGCCGAGGCAGAAGAAGACGAAGAAGATGTTGAGTACGTTGAAGAAGATGAAGAAGTTGAAGAGGACTCTGAAGAATACGAAGAAACAGACGAAGAGGAAGAAGAATCTTCTGAAGATGATGATACTGAATATGAAGAAGATACTGAAGAGGCTGAGGAGGAAACAGAAGAAGAAGTAGAAGAGGAAGAAGACGACGAAACAAAAAACAACTATTAATAGTTTAAAGATACAAAAGAGAAGGAGTTGGTAGTTTTGAAAATTACCTTTTTAGGTGCTACAAGAACTGTCACAGGCTCAAACATTTTAATTGAAACTAAGGACAAAAAATTTCTAGTCGATTGTGGCTTGTATCAAGGTCAAGACAAGGAAATACTTTTAAATACTGAAGATTTTATGTATGTTCCTTCAGATATTGACTTTATGCTTCTTACACATGCACACATTGACCACTCTGGTAGAATACCAAAACTTTACAAAGAAGGTTATAGAGGCCCTATATATGCTACAAAAGCCACTGTTGACCTATGCTCTATAATGCTTCCAGATAGTGGTTATATCCAAGAGTCAGAAGTTGAATGGCTTAATAGAAAAAGAATGAGAGAGGGAAAGCATCCTGTTGATCCTCTATACACTGCACAAGATGCAATTGACTCACAAGTTTTATTTGAGCCAATTAACTATGACGAAGAAATTCAATTAACACCTACTATTAGAGTAAGGTATAACGATGCAGGACATATGTTAGGTAGTGCTATTATAGAGGTTTGGATCACTGAAGATGGAGAAGAACAAAAACTTGTATTTAGCGGTGACTTAGGTAGTCGTAATATTCCGCTTCTAAAAGAACCTTCTCGCATTGATGAAGCAGACATTCTTATAATGGAATCTACATATGGTGATAGAGATCATATAAAAATTGAAAATAGAGTTGAAGATTTTCTTAATATAGTATCAAAAACACTAGAGCAAGGTGGTAATGTTATTATTCCATCGTTTGCAGTTGGTAGAACACAAGAAATTCTTTATGAATTACAAAAGAGTAAGCAAAGTGAAGACCCTGAATTTAGAAGGGAATTTGATGAAGTAATGGATGCTCCTGTTTATGTTGACAGTCCACTTGCTACATCAGCAACAGAAGTATTTTTAAATAATCTAAATGTATTAGATGAGCAAGTTCAAAAAGATATTAAAGATGGAAAGAAACCTCTAGATTTTCCAGACTTAAGGTTTACTACTTCTGTAGAAGAATCTAGAGCATTAAATGAAAACGCAAATCGTTCTATTATTATTTCCGCTTCAGGAATGTGTGAAGTTGGTCGTATAAAGCATCACTTAAAACACAACTTATGGCGTCATGATAGCACAATTTTGTTTGTTGGTTATCAAGCTGTAGGAACTCTAGGTAGAAAAATAGTAGATGGTGCTAAAACTGTTAAAATATTTGGTGAAGAAATTACAGTTAACGCGCAAGTTAAATATATAGAATCATTCTCTGGTCACGCCGACAAAACTGGATTACTTGATTTTGTTAAGAGTTTTAGAAGAAAACCTAAACAAATCTTTTTAATCCATGGAGATGAGGAGGCGCAACTATCATTGTCAGATTCAATACATGATGATTTTGGAACACCAGTAGAAATTCCTTATAGAGGAGATGTTTATGAGATTACATCTAGAAGACTTGCTAAAGTGGCAGAAATCAAGTCTCCTAATGAAAATAAATATGCTCGCCTAGAACTTCTTGAAAGAATTGAAACTCTTCGTGAAGAAATTAATGAAATGGCAAGTATTATAAATGATGACTTAAAGAGAGAAACATCTGATAAAAAAGTAGAAGAACTAACAGAAAAAATTAAACAACTTGAAAAACAAATAGTTGAGATTGTGGGAACGCAAGAAAATGATAAATAAGGAGAAATACTTATGAAAAACAAATTACCAATTGTATTGATATTAGTAATTGCTTGTTTAGTTATAGTTAGCACTATAATAACTATTAAAAGTGGAAATAAGAAATCAAATTCTCAACCTTCTAATTATAATTATTTCAATAATAATGGTGTAGAATATCAAGATTATGAAGCTTCTGTTTCTAAAGAATATGAAGCTACGTTGTCTGAGAATAGATTTATGCCTTATGAAGAAGGAACAGAACTAATTCCATCAAAATTATATCTAACTCAAGAAACAAAAAATAGCCTTTCAAAAGAACCAATATATATTAGTCTTAATAATGAAAGAATTATAATTCCTGTTGAAATATGTAGTTCAGAAGATGAAGAAAGAATCTCTTATAATAATGATGAACTAGTTATCTATAAAAGTAGACCAGTTATAGATTATAAAGATTACAATTTAAGTTATATTGTGCCAAATGAAAAAGGTTTATTTGAAGAAGACATTCAAGGCTTATTCTTTGGTTTCTTTGCTTTAAATGATGATGACTATATTTATAGAGCATTTAATACAAATATAGATAATGATGAAACTACAGAAGAGGTATCTTTCGTTACATTTGTAAACAATGAACTAAAAAGAGTCTTTGCAATTGATGAAGGAAATCAAACTCATTCATATGTTGCTCCTATATACATTGGTAATAAAATCGATGGAAAAGAAGATTACTATTATATAAATAAATCTAATAACAATTATTCATTAGAAGAAATAATAGATAATTGTACGATTCCATTTGGATATATTAAATTTACTAAAAAAGATGGATTTGTTGAAGAAAACAAATTATTAGACAATACTGAAATTAAAAATGCAAAAGAACTATTTACAGGTATTGTATTTACATTATCAAAAGATTTCAACATTAAAAAATATCCTATCGATGGTAAGTATAATGATGAATCAGGTGACTCTGACAATATTATTTCATATTACTTTACAAAAGGTGATAGTGAAGAAAAATTAGAAAAAGGTACTAAATTTATTGTAGAAAAAATACTTGATAACTCTGGAAATAGTATTATAAGAACAGAAGATGGAACATTATATATTTTAGGTAATAATTAAGGAGGATTAAAATGAACAACAAATTATTTGTTTTTCTAGTAGTAGTACTATCAATTTTAATAATAGCAGCATTAGTAGGTCTTATAATAAGCATTAACAAATACACTCAAGCTAGATATCCCGATGGTAAGCCCAGTGTATTAACAGATGTTCCGCGAGATTCAAAAGAGGAAGAAAAACAAGATGCAGTTGTAGAATCTGAGTATTTATTACCTAGTGATACTGATGAAATTGAAGAAGCTGATTTATTTAATATGGATAAAGATATGTTAAATAAAGCATATAACGAGATTTTTGCAAGACATGGACACGATTTCGATTCAAAAGATCTTAAAGAGTATTTCTCAGCGCAATCTTGGTATAAACCTGTAAGTGGTAAAAAAGTTGGTTTAGGTGACCTTACAGAATTAGAAAATAAAAATCTAAACACAATAAAAGCTAGAATAGATAAATTGAAAGAAGAGGAAGCAAAGTAATGAGACTATCAAAAGAATTTTTTTATACATTAAGAGAAGACGCAAAAGATGAAGATTCAGTTAGTGGAAATCTACTTGTAAAAGCAGGTTTTATTAAAAAAGTTAGTAACGGAATATATTTAAATATGCCTTTAGGCGAAAAAGTTTCTAAAAACATTATAAGTATAGTAAGAGAAGAAATGGACAATGCAGGAGCTAACGAAGTATCTATGCCACATCTTCTTCCAATGGAATTTTTTGAACGTTCTGGAAGAGCATCTGGATTCGGTCCTTCTATGTTTAAGTTAAACGATAGATATGCGAAACCATATGCATTAGGACCAACACACGAAGAATTTTTTGTTTATGCGGCTCAAAGTAGAGTACGTTCATATAAAGATTTACCTTTTAATTTATATCAAATTGGTGATAAATATAGAGATGAACCTCGTCCTAGACTTGGTTTAATTCGTGTTAGAGAATTTATTATGAAAGATGCATATTCTTTTGATGCAGATGAAGAGGGTATGCATGAGTCATATATGAAAATGTTCAATGCTTATCATAATATTTTCACTAGATTAGGATTAAACTATAAAGTAGTTAAAGCAGATACTGGTGTTATGGGCGGTCTTCTTTCAGAAGAATTCCAAGCAGTAACTGATACTGGAGAAGATATATTAGTTTTATGTGATAATTGTGATTTTGCTTCTAACATAGAAGTAAGTAAATGCATAACAAATACTATTCAAGAAGATGAAGAAGAAAGAAATTATCAAGAAGTATTTACTCCAAATTCAGGTACTATTGAAGAAGTTACAGAGTACCTTAAATTACCAGTAGATAAATTTGTTAAAACTATGATTTATAATATAGATGGTAATTTATTTGCAGTTATGGTTCCTGCTGATAGAGAAGTAAATGAAGTTAAACTTCAAAAGCTACTTAACGCTCAATCAGTTGAACTTGCTTCTGAAGATGAAGTAGTTTCTGCAACTAATGCAAGAATTGGTTTTGCAGGACCTGTTGGAATAAAGATTCCTATTATTATGGATGAAGCTATAAAAGGCAAAAAGAACTTTATAGTTGGTGCAAACAAATCAGATTATCACTTTATTGATGTCAATCTAAAAGATTTTGAACCTGCTTATGTTGCAGATGTTAAAAATATAAAAGAAGGAGATACATGTCCAAATTGTGGTGGTAAAGTGTACTTCAAAAAAGGTATCGAAGTTGGTAATACATTTAAACTTGGAACAAAGTACTCAGAAAAACTTGGACTAAACTACTTAGATAAAGAGAATAAACTTCATCCAGTTCAAATGGGTTGCTATGGTATTGGTATTGGAAGAAATATGGCTGCTGTAGTTGATCAATCACATGATGATAAAGGTATTATATGGCCAATGAATATTGCTCCATTTAAAGTTGCTATTGTTCTAATAGATAAAAAGAACGAAGAACAAGTTAATGTTGCAGAAAACTTATATAGTAGTTTAACCGCTTCTAAAATTGATGTTATATACGATGACAGAGATGAAAGAGCTGGAGTTAAGTTTGCAGACATGGATTTAATTGGTATTCCAATAAGAATTACCGTAGGTAAAAAAGTTAGCGAAGGTATGATTGAACTAAAACTTCGTACTGAAAGTGAGAACCAATTATACAAAATAGAAGAAGTAGAAGATAAGATTAAAGATATAATTTCAAAAGAAACAAAATAAAACACACAAGGAGGAAGTAAAATGGTAGGAGCTTGTTTTGAAATAGGATTAGTTGCACTAATTTCATATTTATTAGGAAGTATTAATTTATCTATAATTTTAAGTAAATTAATGAACAAAGGCGATATAAGAGACTATGGAAGTAAAAATGCTGGTACAACTAATGCTTTAAGAGTTTTAGGAAAAGGACCCGCTCTTTTGGTAATAATTTGGGATATCTTAAAAGGTGTTATAGCAGTTAATATTGCAAGATTTGGTGCAAGTTTGATTTCTACAGACTTTTTAAATGTTGAAGCACAAGATCCTACAACACACATGATTCCAATATATGTTTATTGTTTTGGAATTATGATTGCCTCATTTGCAGTTATTCTAGGCCACAACTATCCAATATTTTTTGGATTTAGAGGTGGAAAAGGTGTTGCAACTTCTATTGGTGTTATCTTAGCAATAGAACCTAGAATAGGTTTAATTTGTTTAGTAGCAGGTATTGTTGGTATTTGTATATTCCAATTCGTTTCTGTTGGTTCATTAATAGGCGCAATAGAGTATCCTATATTAGTATGTATCATTGGTGGACAATTCGATACAGCATTTAATACAAATACAATGATTCGTGCAATTTATATTTTATTCTCGTTTGTTCTCGCTATTATGGTTTTATTTAGACATAGAGCAAATATAAAGAGAATCAAAGAAGGAAATGAAAACAAATTAAGATTTAGAAAGACTCCAGAAGAAAAGATTCAAGAAGAAAAAGACAAAATTGAAGGAAAAGAGCACAAAGAAGAATCTGAACAAGAAGAAAATGAAGAAAACCAAGATGAAGAAATAGTAGATATAAAATTTGAACCAGTTAAAGATGACAAGAAAAAGAAGAAAAAAGATAAGAAAGATGTAAAAGAAGATAAAGAATAAAGGAGATTGCTAATGAAAAGAATTGCAATAATAGGAAGTGGAAGCTGGGGAGTAGCTCTTGCACTTATTCTAAATAGAAATGGACATAGTGTTAAAATATGGTCTTTTACTGAAGAAGAAAAAAACATTATTAACAATGAGAAAAAATGTAAGTTCTTACCTCAAGCAACAATTCCAGATGGTATTGTATGTTACAACTCTTATGAAGAAGTAATAAAAGATACGGATGTAATAATTGTAGTTACTCCATCACAAGTAATTAGAAACACCATGAATGATATTAAAGAATTAGTTACTGCTGATCAAACTATAGTTATTGCTTCTAAAGGTATTGAAGCAGGAACACAAAAGGTGTACTCAAGAGTACTAGAGGAAATTTTCCCTAACAATAAAATTGCAGTACTTTCTGGGCCTTCTCATGCAGAAGAAGTTGCTCAGTTTATTCCAACATGTGTTGTTGTTTCTTCAAAAGATGAAGATACTTCTTACTTCTTACAAGATTTATTTATGAATGATATTTTTAGAGTATACATCAATAATGATATTGTGGGAGTAGAACTAGGAGGAGCACTTAAAAATATTATCGCTCTTGCTTGTGGTATATGTATAGGACTAGGATATAAAGATAATACACAAGCAGCATTAATTACTAGAGGATTATTGGAAATTTCTAGGCTAGGTAAAGCATATGGTGCAATACATCATGATACATTTTATGGCTTAACTGGATTTGGAGACTTATTCGTTACATGTGCTTCTGAAAATAGTAGAAACAGAAGATGTGGAATACTTATTGGACAAGGACATAGTGTTAAAGAAGCTCAGGAAATGCTAGATGGAATGGTTGCAGAAGGTATAACCGCTTCTGATGCAGCTTATGAAATCATTCACAAATATGATGTTTACGCACCTATTATTGAAGAAATGTATAAGATTATTCACGAAGATAAAGACCCTAAAAAAGCAGTTTCTGACTTAATGTCTCGTAGTAAAAAACTAGAGTTTTAATTGACATAATGTTTTATATAAAGTATAATACTAAGTGTAGGTAAGCCAGATAATCGCGGTGAATAGAAATATTCAATGAGGAAAGTCCGAGCTCCACAGAGCATGGTGCTAGCTAACGGCTAGTGGGGGTAACCCTAAGGAAAGTGCAACAGAAAATAAACCGCCAATTATTAATAATTGGTAAGGCTGAAACGGCAGGGTAAGAGCCTACCAGTAGTATGGAGACATACTAGCTTTGTAAACCCCACCTGGAGAAACGCTATGGGGAACTTCTATATAGTTGCTCGCTATGAAGTTCTAAGGAAAGCGGATTGAGGTGTATAGCAATATACATCCTAGATAAATGATTATCAAATACAGAACTCGGCTTATAGACTTGCCTAAAAAAAGCACGAAATCAATCGATTTCGTGCTTTTTATTTTGTTATATCTTAAAATGCAATTTTGACATAATCAAGACGTTTAACGTAAAAGAAAAGACCGATGGAAGAGAAACAAGTATAAATAAAGTGATTTACCTGATTTAGATTGTCAAAATACGCTTCATGAGCAATGAAATGATGTGAATCTTCATCATCTGGTTGAATTGTAGAAAGTGTTCCGCCTTTTATGGTTACTTCCTCTAGGCACTTGGCCTCATCTCTTGGGTGTACATAAAACAAAAGTCTGTGTTTCATAATATTGTCTCCTTTTTATAACTTCGTCATCAATTCACGTTAAATCCTTAATTCGTGCTTTTAGTTTATGCTGATGAGACATAAGAACATAAATTGAGCTTTTCTATATAGAAGTCGAATCCATACGTAGTGTAGCAATGAGAGACATACTTGTTGACAGCATTTGAATTAGGCAGATGCGCTTCATGCCGAATGTAGTTTGTTCTTGTATCGCGTCTAACTACTTTTTCTTCTACAGGTGTGCCAGAGTAGGTAAGAACATCATCAACACACTGAGGCTCAACTGTCTCCTTAACACAGAATCTAAGATTATAATACATGTATACCTCCTGTTAATTGGCTTTTTTTAGAATCAGCCTGCAAGTAAAAGCAACAACTTCAAATTCTTCACAAAATTCTTCAAAAGCCATCCGAATAAACTTTATAGCTTTATCAAGGCTTTCAAAAGTAAAATCTTGTTGACATTTATCTGGACCTACTCGCCGTTGGTAAGGAGCCGTGTACCCATCATTAATCTTTGCAAGATAGGTGGCTTTCCCGTTGTGCCTAATAGAAATATTAAACACTACATCATACCTGTATATAACATCATCCATTTTCTCGCCTCCTTAATAGTAGTAGACATAATACAATATAAAATATAGTGAATTATATAACAAAATCTGTTCATTGTAAAGAGTTGTTGTGGTAAAATTATGGCATAAAGTCACAGATGGAGGGGTTTTTATAATGAAAAATATTTGGAAAAACTACAAAATGACTATTTTATTGCTATTAGGAATTATAGCAGGTGTTGTTATAGGATTTGTTGCAAAAGAGAAGGCATTGGTGCTTAAACCATTAGGAACATTATTCTTAAACATGCTATTTGTTGTAATAGTACCACTTATTTTCCTAAACGTTACGACTGCTATTTCTAAAATGAAATCTCCTAAAAGATTAGGAAAGATAATGGGATCAATAGTGGGCGTATTTTTATTAACATCTATTGTAGCTGTTTTAGTAGGTTTTTTTAGTGCAAGAGTAGTGAAACTTGTTAGCACTGAAGATAGCGAAAAAATTTTAGCTTCAATATCTAGTTCAGATGAATTAGTAGAAGAAGAAATGAATCTTGGTGAAAGAACAGTTAATCTAATCACAGTAGATGATTTTTCTAAGCTACTTACAAAAGGCAATATTATCGCACTATTAGTATTTTCACTTGCAGTAGGAATTGCTATTAATATGTCAGGTGAAAAAGGAGAAGCCTTTAAAAATGTTTTAATCTCTGCAAATGATGTTATGGGAAATGTCATTAAGCTAATTATGTATTATGCTCCAATAGGTCTTGGAAGTTATATTGCATCATTTATTGCATCATTTGATAGTGAAGTAGGAAAAGATTTAGTTAATGGATTTCTAACAACATTTGTAGTTTATTGCGTAGTATTCTTAATATATTTCTTTATTGTATATACTATATTTGCATTTATAGGTGGAGGAAAGAAGGGAGTTAAAAACTTCTGGAAGAATGTTTGGCCTTCAGCTGTTACTGCATTTGGAACTTGTTCTAGTGCAGCATGCATTCCTGTTAATATTCAAACATGTAAAAAGATTGGGGTTTCAGATGACATTGCAGAAACAACAGTACCACTTGGAACAAGCTTCCACAAAGATGGTTCTATAATTGGTTCTGTATATAAATTAATGTTCTTAGCATATTTATTTGGAATAGGCTTTGCAACTACTGGTGAGATTTTAGGTGTGCTAGGTGTTGCTCTTTTAGCTAACCTTCTAGTTACAGCCATTCCAATAGGCGGTGGAACAATCTCAGAAATGTTAATTATCACAATGATGGGATTTCCAGCTGGAGCACTTCCACTACTTACAGTTATTGCTACTATAATTGATGCACCTGCAACAGTACTTAACGTAGTAGGCGATGATGTTTCATCTATGATGGTTGCTAGAATAGTAGATGGTAAAAACTGGATTAATGGAGAAAAAGAACCAGTAAAAATAGATAAGAATAAAAAGAAATAATATAACATATGGCGGGCAATACGCTCGCCAATTTTTTATAAGACAAAAGGTGAGTAAATGAAACTAAAATACGTAGTTACTGAAAAAGATGATAATAGACTATTAAAAGATGTCGCAAAAAAGCGCCTTAATTTATCGACAAGATTATTTAATAAAATAAAACTAAATCATCATATCTTTATCAATAATAAAGTAGCATTTGCAAATGATATTATTCATACTGATGATATTATCTCAATTGATTTTGATTATGAAGAAGAAGATAATACAATACCTCAAAAACATGATTTAGAAATATTATATGAAGATGATTGGTATATTGCTGTTAATAAACCAGCAAATATTGTTGTGCATCCTTGTAGTTATCATCCAGATAATACTCTTGCAAACTATTTAAAGTATTATTTAAATAGTAAGAAAAAAATTCGACCTGTTAATAGATTAGATAATGGAACTTCAGGTGTAGTTTTATTTGCCAAAAACGAATATGCACAAGAAAGATTTAAAAATATAGAAGAAGATAAGGTTATAAAAAAGTATTTAGCAATTGTATATGGATTCTTAGATAAAAAAGAAGGAACAATTAATGCGCCAATAGCACGAAAAGAAGGTAGTATAATAGAAAGATGTATAGATGAAAAAGGGCAAGAAGCAATAACAAAATATAATGTCATTAAAGAATTCATTAAAAATGATGTAAAACTATCATTAGTTCAGATAAAGCTAAAAACAGGAAGAACACATCAAATAAGAGTCCATTTTAAGCATATTGGACACCCATTAGTTGGAGATAAACTATATAATAATGAACATACAGAATTTGATAAAATCATTGAAAGACAGGCATTACATGCTGAAAAACTCATCTTTAAACATCCAATTACAAGTAAAAATGTTGAGATATCAGCAAAATTGCCAAATGAAATTAACATAATTTTGGAATAAAGTATTGTCAAATAATTAAAATTGTAGTAAAATACACTAGAATCCATATATTTATATGAAGGAGGAGCTAGTAATATGGCATCTCAGATTAAAATGTACAGTGAGAAATCTCGCAAATACGAGTACGGACCGGGCAAGGAGTTTTCCAGCGAAGAGGCAGCGCTTCGTCATGCTCAGTACAAAGTACAAGCTATGAGAGAAGTTTACACTGATACCGGCCGGCTGATTTCCGATGAGATCGTGCATAGCTACGTTGACAGAACACACGGTTATTTTCAGGTGGAAATCGTCTTCAGAGCACCAGAGGAAAAGTAAGACTTTATTTTTCAAGCATTTTTTTAACCGATGAGTATTTCCCTCAAAGCATTTTTCAAAATGGGGGCGATACATCATCGCCACATATATATAAAAAATGTTTTGGTAAAAGGATAGATTTTTTTCTATCCTTTTATTTTTTTATATTAATTTTGATGCAAAAGAGACAATGTTGCCCTATATAAAATATTGCACAAAATGTATGTTTTGTGCAAATTAGCAATATATATTCAATCGATTGTGCCTCTAAGGATATATTGTAATATACCTGTAATAAAATAATGTCTTTAAAGTCATTTTCAAGCGTTTCATTATAATTGATGTTTTAATTATACATTAAATTGTTTTTAATCGTTTCTTTGTTACTATACTAATTTCTTCCTCTTGTTATTTCACGTTACAAAGTTTTTAATTTCTTTTCTATTTATACAAATTATTAATTACTAATTTTATTATTCATCTATTTTTACTAAAATTTATAGTTAGTTAACTAATTATTTGCTCCACTCCTCAAAAATGGCCAAAATATTGATATATTGCCTATTTCACGATTTTGACTTGTTTTTTGAGGTATATACCTATATGCCTTAACCTCTAAAAATCGATTCTAGGGCATTCTCGTGCGTCGTTTTTTGGGCTATTTTTCGGGCTTTTTCGAAGGTGCTTATTTTCTAGTATTTTTATAAGATTTTTATATTTCATCATTAATAAACATTTCATAAATTACATTATCTTCAATTTATCATATTTATTAGATATATAATCTGATAGCTTGTGCATAAAAATCATTATTATAAAACTTTAAAAACTAACTATAATAATCACTAATAGTTAAATTAAAATTTGTCCATTGTTACAATTCAATAAATACAATTTATTGATTTCTTATAATATATAATGTATTTATCATATCGTGAATCTTTGTATTAGCATCTTAAGCATGTGAAGTATTTCACTCTATTATTTATTTATACTTAATCCTTCTTCTTACCTAGTGATTCCTCTTCTCTATTATAATAAATATTTTGTGCAATATTTTTAAATATTTAACAGAAAGCAATTGTTTACTACTTTTCTAATCTATATATTGCCCAACCTGCTAAGCATCCAATAGTTGCAGTAATTAATTGAGTTATGCTCATGGCTTGTTGTAAATTTGTTACTACCTTCTCTGGAAATACACTAAACGACTTTAAAATCATAAAAAATCCAAATATGATTCCTACTTTTACTAAAATTCCAACTATTGCAGAAATTATATAGTTTATATTTTTGTGAAGCATTAAGTATTTAAAAGACATTACTAATGCAAAGTTTCCAAGCCATATTGCAGGTATCATATACATCATAAATATTGATGCACTTCCAAAAATAAATCCACTAAACATTGTTGATATGCTTGGCATAAATACTACCATTAATACTCTTGGCCAACCTTTAATGTTAAGTGCTGTAAGTACCAATGCGGTATTTACAATAGATCCAATTATTAATTGTGAATTAGTTGCAACGACACTTTGTGCACCAAATACTTCACTTAATAATTTTCCTAAAAATGTTGGAACTAAAAAAGCTAAAAGACCAATTACAATTGTTTGAATTGTCTCACTTGTTTTTGAAAAATCTCTTACTGTTTTTTTTAGTATTGCTTCCATATAATCTCTTCCTTTCTTTTAAAAAGGAAAATATTATTTACTATTTAAAAATCACTATATGCAGTCTTTGCATAAACTCCATCTAATCTTCCAATAGTACCGCTTAAGGTATTGATAACATCTTGTGGAGCATCAATCGCAATAGAAATAATATTTACCTCTTTTTTGTGATATGGTACTCCCATTCTTCCGATGATATATTCTCTAAATTCTGATAAAGTTTGATTTAGTTTTTCCACACTTTCTTTGTTTTTAACTATTATGCCTATAACTGCAACTCTTGTTTCCAAAATTATCACCTCAAAAATATACTTCATCTTTCAGTCAGGAGTGCCAAAATAGCAACTGCTTTCTGTTAGAATACTTAAGTGTATTTTATCATATATAATTAAAAATATTTGTAAATCCTAATAAATTTAATACCTTCGTAACAAATCCAAATAAAAAAAGAACTCTAGCATTTGCTAGAGTTCTATATAAATAATAGTTAATTAATTATTATTGCCGGTATATCCATTTATAAGTTCTGCTTTTTCTTCGTCACTTAGTGATTCCCATAGCTCTTGTGCTTCTATAGGATCAACATCAATCACCAAGTTTTTATTGTCATCTTCATATACGCCAACACCTTCATCTAACTGTTCTCGTTTTGTTTGATTGTCAGACAAAGCTGCCGTTGCAAATGCAAGATTATCAAAATCTGTTACATTATAATAATCTTTACCGTCATCAATATAACTTATTGATACGATATCTCCATCTCTTGTTATTGCAAGTTCAACAGAAAGTGTATATCCTGCCACAAAAATTTTATTTTCTTCACCGGCAATTATGAATGTGTAATAAGTTTCACCATCTTGAATTTCAGAAGAAATTCTAAAAATGTTTCCGCTTAACTGATATCCATATGCTGTATCGGTTGCAGCATAACTGATTCCGGCAGTCGATAGTTTCTTTTTGTAGGCTCGACTTGCTTCATTAAGAGATTCACCTTTAGCTGAAATGGAGTAATCATTTACATTTACCATTGCATATGCAGTAATTAAACCACTATCTTTTGATTTAAGAGCAACTGCATATGTGGGAACTCCATTTTCATTGATTGGCATTGGTTCCGTTGCATAATATCCAAAGTCTGAATACAATGAATTAGCTGCAGACATTGCAGCATCTTCTGTTGCACCAGATATTTTTGCTAAATATACTTTTTTGTTGCGGGTATTAACCATAACAAAACCTACAACAGAATCATCGCTACCAATACTTGTCATACCTGTAAAGTAATAACATTCGCCTTTATTGTATACTGTTAATACTCCACTTGTTTTCTTAATTTTACCGGTATCACTAAAGTTCGGCCAACCATCTTTTAAAGTACCCCAGTTATTAATCTGTTCTCCAATAAAGGCTTCCGGCTGAACAACATCGACCCAGCTTGGAACTTCATCAAGTCCATACTTCTTTATTGCACCAGTGTCAGCATCAACAATCACGACACCGATTGCTTCAGGAGTACCCAATAGAATTGTATTTTTATAAAGAGTAACAACCCAGTGAGGATTTTTTTCTTCATCTAATTCAAAACTGTATTCTGTAAGTCCTTCTGTAATACATCCGTGATTTCTAATATACCGTTTCAAATTATATGAAAAGAATGAACTATTTGAATATTGAATACCATAATCTTTATAATAAGTAACTTTATTTGTATTACTTGCAGAGACTACTATATAACCAGGCGTAGTGTGATTTTTGTACCATTTAAAAAATCCTGCATGCTCCAGCGGAAATACCCAAATGATTTCTCCGTTTACAGCTTGAATGGTGCCATTTCCAAGTTTGACTCTTGAACCTAAAGACATATCTTCACCAAGTTTTTTGTCTGCAAGTTTCTTTGCTGTATCGTAGTCTACAATAGGAATTTGACTTGTATCAATTTCTGTAATCATATTTGTAAAATCTACTTCTTCAATTGCACTCATATCACCATTAAAAAGTTGTGACGCTCTAGTATTGTGATGAAACAAGTTCCACGAAGCGATTAAGACAAACAAACAAATAGCCACAAATGATAAAACTGTGCCTATTAATACGCCAAAAATCGTATCAGACTCCCATCCTTTTATCAGGACTACCAGAAGCGGAATAAACATTATCAAAAATACTGCAAGAAGAATTATAGTATCTAAAAATCTTAAACTTAATGCCGGACATATTAGCCAGTAAAGAAATCCAAAGAGAGCAAAAAGACATACCATCAAAATTACGCATAGCTTTTTAGACATGTGAGTAAACCTCCCAAAGTAATATTTTTAAAGCAGCATAACTCTCAACAACTTCATATAAAATAATATACATACTATTTCTTGAAAAATATATCCTTACGGCGTAGATTTTATCATGGTATAGATATTATGTCAAGTAAACTTGCCGTTCTACTCTTTTTCATCATTTTCCTTAGTTGTTTCATATATGGCTTCTTCATAACCAGTAAGTGCTGCAAATGGCGCAAACTGCGCACTTCTAGAATATAAAGACATTTGAATGTGTCTTGTAGAGATATGATGTGGAAGATTGATTATATCATCATATTCATGATTGTACTGTAACATATACCCTCCTAAGTATTTAACCTTTGTGACCACCTATTTGACCATTACGTTCAATAGTAGTGGCTCCTTCTTCATAGTTCATGCCTTTTAAAACTGCGTTTTTGCCAAATTTATCTTTTAAATCGATAACTGCTCTTTGCAAAGATTTTTCCTCTTTTTCTTTTTGCCTTTGTTTTTTTAGTTCTTCATAATCTATAAACATATTAAGTTGTTCATAAGTGATAAAATCTTTATAAGTTTCTTCATTAACAACTTCACATGCAGTGATATTTATTCTTCTAACAAATAAATCTTTATTTGCAATTTTTTCTAATAGTTGAACAGTCTTGTTAACTATTATTTGAGTAGAAGCGGTTTTGTGGTCGATATTGATTGTGCCATGTGCATGCCTTGGAACATTTCTTCCATAGTGATCTTTTGCAATTTCACCATCGTACTTTTTAAGTACTTCATCATTTGAAACATTAATAACATCATAACTAATATGTAAAACAATTTTGCTTGTAATTAAACCTCTTCGTACTAAGTCAAATGAAAGTGATTCTGCCATCTCTTTAACAATAAGTTTTGTTTCTTCGTAGTTGTATGGGCGTTTTAATACTTGCCCTGAACTTAAACTATTAGTTACTGGGACATATGATTTGACACTTTCAATTGTGCTATTTTCAAAACCCCAAGCATGGTCTATAAGAAGCTCTGCATTTACACCAAATAATTTATACAAAAAATCCTCATCGTTAATGGATTTTCTTGCAACATCTCCCATAGTGTAAAGTCCATATTTTTCTAGCTTTTGTGAAATTCCATGACCAACTCTCCAAAAGTCTGTAAGAGGTCTATGATTCCATAAAAGTTTTCTATAAGTCATTTCATCTAAGCCTGCAATTCTAACACCATTTTCATCCGGTTCCATATGCTTAGCTACTATATCCATTGCAATTTTACAAAGATATAAATTTGAGCCAATACCTGCAGTAGCAGTAATACCTGTTTCTTTTAATATATCTTGAATTACTTTTGTAGTAAGTTCACGAGGAGTCATTTTGTAAGTGCCAAGATAATGGGTAATATCTATAAATACTTCATCAATCGAATATACAAAAATATCTACTGATGAAAACCATTTTAAGTAAATTTTATAAATCTTTTGACTATACTCTATATAATATTTCATACGAGGTGGAGCAATTATAAAGCCAAGTTCTAAGTCAGAATTTTTCTTAAGAGCTATATCATCGTAAGAAGTACAAGTAAAAGTACGATTTGGAGCTTTTTGTCGCCTAATAGAATTAATCTCTTTTACCTTTTGAATTACTTCAAAAAGCCTAGCTCTTCCAGGAATACCAAATTGTTTTAAAGAAGGACTAACAGCAAGACAGATTGTCTTTTCAGTTCTGCTACTATCTGCAACTACTAAGTTAGTAGTAAGCGGATTTAACCCCCTCTCCTGGCACTCCACAGAGGCGTAAAAGCTTTTTAAATCAATAGCTATATAGATATGGTCATATTTTTTATCCAATGCTAAAACCCCCGAACAAAAATTCTTATATTTATATTCTAGCATTGCAATTTACAATTGTAAACAAAAGTTCGTATATTTTTAATAAAATTTTAGGGCTCAAGGAAAGCCTTAAGCCCTGTAAAAACTACTTATTATTTTCTAAAGTAGTATATCTACCTTCTTTTGTTCCAACAACATTTTCTAATGATGGTTGATCTGCTGAAGCTCCTGTTGTAGTGTCACCATATTTTGAAATAGGCACTTCATTATTAGTCAAACCATGTAAACGACCTTTCATTATTTCATTTGGCAAAATTGGTCCTTCTTCTTTTATAATATCGCCATTTAAATTTTTATCTCCAACTTTTAAATTAGAATCTCCAGTAGCAACATAATATGCACCTTTTTCATTAGAAATATAATATTGAATTGTACCATCCTCTAAAGGAAGCGCAAAACCAGGCAATGTAAATGCATGACCATCTGATGTAACAAAATGATATTCATCACCATTTTCGTCACCATAAAATTCATAACCCGCACTACCGTCTAAATTATTTGGTACTGTTCCGTAACCTGTAATATTTTTATCATCAATAATATATGCAACCACATCATTATTGGAAACTCTATAAATATCTTTTAATGTATCTGGTAATACATATCCAACTGGAAGCATTCTATTGTATACTTCTACATCATCATTAGTACTCTTTATGCCATTTGCTGTCATATAATATAACTGACTATCGCTAGCCACCTCAGAATGAATACCAAGAACTTGTTTTTTATTTAGTGAATCCATAATAAATCTATCATAATACTGCGAAAAATTATTCATAAACATAGCAAGTTGTGCTCTATTTGTAAGTGGTGATACATACAACTTAGAGCCATTAACAAAGATATATGGATTAACAGACTCAAAACAAAAATAAATTTGATTATCCCTAAATTCCAACGTTAAATATACATAACTATCTCTTGATATCAAATCAAGAATTGCACTTAAATTACCACAAACCAAAATATTTACAGGAGAAGAACCCGTATCATCAATTAAATTATAATAAACTTTGTCAGATCCATTGAATTCAAAATTTAAAACATTTTTTTCCTGCACAGTTTGAACGTCATACGCTGTATCTACATCTAAATATTTAAAATAATAGCCATCAGATTCTTTAGCTAAAAAATACCCCATGCTATTTGAAATATAATAAGAAGAGTATAGTTTTGAAACATTTTCGTTTACACTATTTTTAGGTGCTGTAACATAAAATGATACTCTAATATTATTAATTGATAAATAAAAAGATGATTTTCCAGCATCTTTTGCAGCTTTATAAGCATCTTCTACTATTTTAGTATCAACTTTTGTATCACCAAAATAGCTTGCTGAAATATTGATTTTATCTCCCTCTCTAGAAATATCCATTCCACTAAAACTATTTCTAAATCTATTCTTTTCGTTTTTCTTTACTAAAGTATCATATTCTTTATATTTGTTATTTGCTTTTTCATATTCCTTTGAATTTAAAATAGCTGTATTATTATCTGCATCATAATCAACATTAAGTCCTGCAAGATTTGCAACATTTCTTAATGGTAAATAAGTTCTATCGTTATAAGTAATAGGATATTGAACTTCACCCGTTGACTCATCTTTAAAATTTTGAATTTTTCCATCAAGTTTAATTTTAACTTGTGTATTTTGAATAGCTTGAATTGCTTGATTAGCTCCAACAATAACTGTCGTTCCTATAACTAATCCTGCAACAAAACCAGAAATAAATCTAAATTTTTTCATATAAATTTTCTCCTTAAAATTTATTTTTCTATTACAATAGTAAATGTTTCAACTTGATTTGGATATTCTGGTGATGAAACAGATACATTAACTGTACCTTCCTTTAAACATGTTGCATGTGACCAACCAGTAACATTATCCTTTTCGATTTTTAAAATATCATTATTATCTGCTACCCAGTTAAAATCAAGCTTTCTTCCATCACCTGCATTATATGTTAATACAACAGTAGTATAACCAGAACCAAATCCTGCGCCCTTCTTTAAAGGAATTAAAGCAAGTTCTTCTCCAACCTTGGCTGTAAGTTTAGTTGTATCTAAAGACATAAGATTTAAATCAACTTTTTCTTCTTTTTCTAATTTTACTTTAATATCTTTTTCCCATACAACTTTTTTAGTAACTACATCTGTGAAAACAAATTTTACAGTCTTATTTTTAGTGTTACTACCAAGTAATTCTTTTGTAATATCTATAAGATCTTGTGTATCAATATTATAAGTATCTACTAAATTTGAGGTTTCCAATGCAACATAGTTGCTATAAGGAACTTTTCTTCTCTTGTTACCTGATACAATTTCAAGTTTTAAATAATTATAGTTTGAATGAGCAAACATATATAAATCTGGACTTAATGTGTCAAAATCATTAATATAAAAATGGTCACAACTTCTTTTTGCTCTATTATCAGAAAGCTTTACAAGTCGTTCTGCATCATCATATACAACTTTTAGGTCTAACATATCAGCAATTTTTCTAACTGGTAAATATGTCCTATCATTGTAAGTAATAGGATATAAAGTACTACCTGTAACTTCATCTTTTAAATCAACTGCAACATCATCAAAAATAATTGTAATTTCATCATTTAATAGTGCTTGAATTGTTTGATTGGCACCAACAATTATGGTAGAGCCTAAAAGCAAACCTGCTGCAAGCCCTAAAACAAATTTAAACCTTTTCATATATATCTCTCCTTATTTAATTTATAAAACACAAAAATATTTTAACATAACAATAAAAAAAGATATTACAAATAGACTATTTGTAATATCTTTTTAATAAAAAAGGATGCCTAAATTAAGCATCCTTAAATCCATCTAAATATGAATAATAAAACACTTTGTGAACCAAACTATGATCACTTAAAGAAGGTTCTTCCATAAGCCATACTTCTCTAAATGCATTTTTTGCATACTCAACATCTGCATCAGCTAAATCATAATTTGTAATAAGAAGAGTAGGTTTAACAGGACTTTCTGCAAAGTAAGAAGCAATTTGATAAAAGTTAGGATTCATTCCCTGTAAAGCATCAAAAGCAATTACAATTTCATCAGCATTTTCTTTTGCTTCTTCAACCATATCAGGAATATCATCATACTTAAAATCATAAATTTCCATACCTTTATAGTTAAGATAATCTTCCATCTCTATATAAAGGCGACTTTCGTCTATTTCACAACCATTATTCATCGCAAACAGAGCAACTTTACTCATATATCTCTCCCCTCAATTAATAAAATCTTAGGATAACTAAAAAACTTGAATCTTGGTGATTATATCATCGTTTATGTTAACTGTCAATAATTATCTCGGCATGCTTTTGTACTTATCTGCCAAATTTCTAATATTAGCTAAATTAATCTTTTTTGCCTTATCACTAGGTTGTCCTAATTCATCTAAATTTGTCGCAGTTTCCCTATTAATTAAAACCTTCTTCCCGCTTTTTAAAACAACTTCTTTAAAGCCTGATCTATCAAAACCATAAATATCTATTCCGTTTTCATCATATAAATCATTAGCATCATAATAAACTAATTTAGCACCAAATTGTGTTTTCTTTTGAGGTTTTGCAGCTCTCGTTCCATTAGGATAAAAACCTCTTTCGTTAGGTTTTTTATCTTTTTTATTAAAGCCAAAATAATCTATGTCATCTTTATATTCATAACCATGAGTATCATATGAACCATCTATATTTTTTCTATGATAACAAGGCTTCGTAAGATTAATTTCAAATATTACACCATCTCTAGAAATTTTAGGTCTAGAAGGTTTTTCAAAACCATTTATATCATAACCATCTCTATCATAACCTAAAACATCATAACCTTTATCGTCGTAACCATAAAAATCATAACCATCTTCATCATATGGTTCATTAGTAGTTTTACAATAGTAGATACCATCTCTTTCTTCAAACTTAGAAATTCTAGATTTATCATAACCACCTGGAATAAGTTCTTTTTTTCTAGACTCTTCTGGTCTTTTTTCACCAGTTATAAATGAATACTCTCTAAACTTATCCATAAGATTTACATTTATATTATCAATGTTAATATGCTTTCCTGGTGCAAAGAACCCTGTTTCTCTATCAAATGTATATCCTGTATAAGAAATCAATTTACTATTTTTATCTGCTTTAACGTTAATATTTGCTCTTTCTTGGCTCATCTTCTTTAATGATTCAATATCATCTGCAATACCAAATTTTGATACAAGACCAATATCTAATAAATCTTTTAATTGATATCCATCAAATAAATCTTTACCATCTCTTCTAGAATACTCAAATTCGCTTGTATAAAACTTTCCTTTTAAAAAGCCAATTTCTTCACCTAAATCATATGTACGCTCATCGCCATCACGATAAATCTCTCTTTTATGAATGGCACCTTGAGCATCAATATCTTTCAAACAATCGTAAACATATTTTTTATCCTCATCTTTAAAGTTTTTATCAATAAACTCACCAAGTGAAATTACTTTAAATCCTGATGATCTTAAAGTAACATCATCATTAACCCTTAATGAAATATTTGAAGATAGCTCCGTCAAATCAATATTAGGATTTAATTTTGTTAGTACCCTAAGAATATTTATACACTTTTTAATTCTAACTTGTGTAGTTAGATTAACCTCTTTTTCTAAGTTTGCTCTGTAATATAGTTCCATAAACTTTTTATGAGTTTCATCTGCAACTAAAAATCCTTTTCCTTGCAAGCTTTCAAGTGAAGGTTCAAGTGATGGATTTCTTTCTTGCGACTCATAATCCCATAAATTTATTTTATTAGCAAGTTCAACAATTAATTCTATTGTATCTTTGTTTTGTGCATTATAAATAGCACCTGATTTAGATAACATATACTTAGATTTAAGTCTCTCTGTTGCAATAGCGAGACGTAATTCTTTTTCTACAAAAACTTTCTCTTCATTTGAAGAACTTTCTTTATATGATGCATTAATGCTTGGAAATTTTCCCGCATGAGTTTCATTCCATTTTACTATTTCTAACATCTTTTCTAAATCGTATGAATAAGATGTTTTTTGGCCAGTTCTGTCATTAATTTGTTTAATAGAATTTCCAACTAAATCAATTACTTTAACTTTGTTTTGAAATTCAATAGGTAAATTTGGATCACTCGAGGATATACATCTTCCAGTTTGTTGAGAGTATGTTGTTCCAGAAATAATATTTCTATACATAATAACGCCATTTATACCATCAACATGTACACCTTCATTTAGCATATCATTGGTTATTAAAATCTTAATTCCACCCGATTCGTTTGAAGCCTCTTCAAACTCTTTAATAACTTGAGAATTATTTACTCTAAATCCATTATGTTTGTCATTTGTTGGATTTCCATCTTTATCAACTTTAATTGAAGTATTACTAGTAACAAAACTTATATTTAATTTTACTGGGTTTCCATTTTCATCTTTAACATCTTTAAAAAATTCTCTTAATTTATCATAATATTGTTTAAAATAATCTGAAGAATCTTTTAAAATATCATCTCCACTTTTTCCTTTATTATGAGGAATAAAAAATACGTATTTACCATTTTTATTATCTATATTTTGAGCAAGTGTATTTTGAATATCTCTTACTCTTTTTTCTTCAAATAACTCATCTCTTCCAGAAAAGCCAATAAGTTCATCAATTTGTGTTAAAATACTTCCAAGCTCTTCTTTTCTTTCTTTAGAAATGCCATCACTATTATATGCTTTCAAAATACTTTGGTATTCATCAGATAAAACATAAGCAGAAGAACTAGTAATACTCTCAGGAGCGACACATATTCCATCTTTAATAGCATCCATTAAATAAATCTCTTTTGCAATATAGTCAGATTTATCTGGTACTTTTCTATCATAAATATTTCTAGCAATATCTTCTAACATATTCTTTCCAGAATCATCAGTTCTATCTGGAGTGGCTGTAATTGCTAATATTTTTGCTTTTTTATTGTGTTTTAATTGACTATAAAAATTCTTTCCCCATGATTCTGCACCTAATCTATGCGCTTCGTCGGCCACTATTAAATCTGCATTTAATATATCTGAATCTTGCGTTGAATCTTCTTTTTCAGCATCTTTAATTCCTGCATAACATTTTAGTTTAAGGTTTGGAAAAGCATTATTTACTAATTTATCTATATCATTTAAAGAAAGCTTTTTTATATCAAGATTTAATACATGCTTAACTATATGAACTTTTATTTGGTTTAAAATTTGTAATGTAGGTGCAAGATACAGAATATTTGCAGTATTTATTGGGCCATTATTAGATATACTTTGAGAATCATTATTAAATTTAATAATTTGATCAATCGCAACAAAAGACTTTCCCCCACCTGTTGGCAAAACAAGGCAAGAAAGTCTATTAAAGGAACTATCAGAATTGAATATTCTACTTGAGTTCTCTGAAGCATCTTTTTGATAATTTCTTAAATTAATACTCATATTGCACCCTTTCTACATAAACTTACACTTTATGTAATTTTATCATATAAGTTACCAAAAATAGCTAAATAAACTAAATTGTAACCTCCTTGAAATAATTGACAAATTTAGTCGAATTTTATAATATAAAGAATGATAAATAGTGCTTCTAGCACTACAAATATAAAAAAAAGGAGATTTTAATATGGGTGATAAAAAAATTGTTGTAAAGCAAAAATCAAAAAAATTTGTGGAAGAATTTAAAGAATTTGCATTAAAAGGTAATGTCATGGATATGGCAGTCGGCGTTATTATAGGTGCTGCTTTCGGTAACATCGTTACAGCTTTTACAAAAGATATTATCAATCCTTTAATTAATTCAATCGGCGGTACTGAAATTGCAGGTGTAATCAAACTTCCTTGGGTTGATTATACAGGACTTGATGCAGAAACAGCACAAACATTAGTTATTAATTGGGGAGACTTAGTTACTGCAATTATTAACTTCTTAATTATGGCTCTTTGCATATTCTTAATGGTTAAAGCTGTAAACAAACTTACAAATTTAGGCAAAAAGAAAGAAGAACCAAAACCTGAAGAACCAACTGTTAAAGAATGTCCATACTGCTTATCTATAATTCCAATTAAAGCTACAAGATGTCCTCATTGTACATCTGAAATAAAATAAAATATAAAATTTAATAATGCAAAAACGCCCATGAGTCTCTATTCTAGGGCGTTTTTATTAGTTATTTTGTATCAAAAATTGAAAATTATGTAAATTTGTGGTATAATCTATATATCCTATATCTTATGTAAGTGGTTTATTTCAATAACAGGCCACATTTTTTGTGGTTTGATACAATTGTATACCACTTTTAGTATGGGAAAAATATGTCGACGGACATATTCCGTCAGAAAGGAGTTCTTTATGAACACCAATAGCATTTTTCGGACAGTAGCCAACGCTGTAAATCTTGTTTTAAACGGAATTGCAGCAATCATTCGTGCATTTACCATTATGGTGGTATTTTGTGGTGTCTTGGCACCTGCATTTCTATCAACCAAAATTGGTGAAAGCATTGTTTCTGAGGTAAAGGAATGCTGGCAGAACATATTCTGGCCTGCAATTACTGCAAATTCAACAAAAGTATTAAATGCTTTTATTATCGAAGCTGTTGAAAACTCTAAGTTGTTTTTGCTTCGGTATATTCCTAGCAATTTAATGCTTTACTTCATGGTCGGTATGGTGCTTTGGATTTCTTTTGTTGGTATAGGGAGAGCTTTAGGAATCAGACGATTCACAAGAGTTCCTTATATTACAGAAGATACACTTAGGACATCATTTGGTCCTCTTGTCGGTACTCCACAGTCTCGTTCAAGAACTATACCAAATGAACATGTTGAGCATGAACTGAATAATGCTGACCGCGTTATCAATTTTAATAGATACCATGGCCAGCATGCCCGAAATATGCATTCCCAAAGTGCCCTGTAAATACAGGGCACTTTTTTATTCTCTAATTGCTTCTATTGCTTTAATTCTTGTAGCTTTGATAGCAGGATATAAACCTGAAACCATACCTACTACTATTGAAAAACCAAGTGCTGCAAGTGCAAGCCAGAATGGAATTACAGAAATATCACTACCAGAAGAAATACCTAGCTGTTCACCTATTTCCGGGGCATACTCATTTAATATAAATGAAATACCATAGCTTAAACCTAATCCCATTGCTCCACCTAAAAGACCAATAATTCCCGCTTCAAACAAGAATAGTTTTCTAATATCTGTAACTATACATCCTAAAACTTTCATTACACCTATTTCTCTTGTTCTTTCGTAGATTGACATTACCATTGTATTAGCAATACCAATTGCAGAAACCAAAAGTGATACTGCACCAATTCCACCTAAAACAAGTTGAATTGTGTTAGACATTTCTGTAACATTATCTAATTCATCTGCTCTACTATAGGAAGAAAATCCCAATTCCTTAATTTGATCTTGTACAGTTTTAACATTTGAAGTATCATCAACACTTACTAAAATAGATGAGTAAGATATATGTGTTTCTTTCTTGCCATTGCTTCTATTCTTTTGTTGTTCTTTATACCATTAAGAAAATATGCTGGCGGTTTTCATTGCAATAATCCGCTGACTTGTTATATTTCATCTTGTTTATGTGTTATGAGCGGTGTTTATATGGCCAAATACATTAACAGTATCATGACTGCACTGCCTGAAGTCTATGACTTCAGCTTCTACAACCAGATGAGGGAAACCTTCAATAGCTGTATCGCCGCACAATATTATAGTACATACCTTACCGCCCATCAGTATATGGTGGACTATAGCGTCTTGCTCGGTGCTGGTGGTGCCTACAACTACCAGATGTGGAATACGAATCAAGAAACTGGTGACATGACGCCTGTGGCAGGACTATTGTTTACCGATAACGGTGAGCAATACCAATTTGCTCTTGTTCCAACCGGTAATGCTCAAAGCTACAAGATGGAGAATATGAAGCTTCAGGGCTATTGGGGTGGAACCCTTGCAAACACCTACGAGCAATTGGCTTTCGACAAAGCCGTAGGGTGGAGCCGCTGGATCCGTCTTAACCGCCAGTGGCCGAACATCTTCTGCCCCAGCGGTCTCCACTTCGAGTTGCCCATGCCTGACGCAGCCTCCCAGGACTAAATACATTTATAATCACTTAATAAATAAGAGATTCCACCATCACCGCAACAATCCATTA
>CAMUYU010000012.1 GCA_947164995.1 uncultured Clostridia bacterium | reverse complement strand
AGAGAATTAGAGCTGCTACACAAGGTAGAGCAAATAGAATTAGAAAAAGAACTTCTCACATTACTATAGTTCTTAAAGAAAGAGTATAGAGGAAAGGAGGAAGCAAATTAAATGGGACAAAAAATGGACCCACATGGTTTAAGAGTGGGAATAATAAAAGATTGGGATTCAAAATGGTATGCAAGAGATGACAAATTTGCAGACTACCTAGTTGAAGACTATAAAATTAGAAAAGAAGTTTCTAAGAAACTAGCTGTTGCTGGTATTTCAAGAATTGAAATCGAAAGAACAGATAAATTTACAAAGGCAAATGTTTATGTTGCTAAACCAGGTTTAGCTCTTGGAAAAAACGGAGAAATCATCAATAAGGTTAGAGAAGACCTAAAGAAAACTTTCAAGAGAGACATTGCTGTTAACGTTATTGAAGTTAAAAACCCAGATATTGATGCAACATTAGTTGCTGAAAATATTGCTTCTCAAATTGAAAGAAGAATTTCATACAGAAAAGCTATGAAACAATGTATGGCAAAAGCTATGAAGGCTGGAGCAAAAGGTATTAAAACTCAATGCGGTGGTAGACTTGCAGGAGCAGAAATTGCTCGTTCTGAGTTTTATAAAGAAGGTACTATTCCTCTTCAAACACTTAGAGCAGACATCGATTATGGTTTTGCTGAAGCAAACACAACATATGGTAAGATAGGTGTTAAAGTTTGGATATATAAAGGTGAAGTACTTCCTGAAAAACATACAGAAGGAGGTAGAAAATAATGCCATTAATGCCAAAAAGAACAAAACATAGAAAGCAAATGAGAGGCCATAACAGAGGTAAGGCTACTCGTGGAAACACAGTTACTTATGGAACATATGGACTTCAAACATTAGAGGCTGCTTGGATTACTTCTAACCAAATAGAGGCAGCCAGAATAGCTATGACAAGATTTATTAAACGTGGTGGTAAAGTTTGGATTAAAATTTTCCCAGACAAACCAATTACTAAGAAACCAGCTGAAACAAGAATGGGTTCAGGAAAAGGTTCAGTAGAATATTGGGTAGCACCAGTTAAACCAGGTAGAATCTTATTTGAAATGGATGGAGTTGCAGAAGATGTTGCTAGAGAAGCATTCAGACTTGCAAGCCATAAATTACCTGTAAAGACTAAATTTGTTGATGCAAGAAATACAGAAGGTGGTGAAAACGATGAAGGTTAGTGAAATAAGAGAGAAATCTTCATCGGATTTAGCAAATTTAGAAGCTGAATTAAAACAAGAACTTTTCAAATTAAGATTTCAAAATGCTACTAATCAATTAGCTAATCCGATGAAAATCAGATCTGTAAAAAGAGATATTGCAAAGATTAAGACAGTTCTTAGAGAAAGAGAACTTAAAGGTGAATAATTTTTAGAAAGGAGTTTATGTCATGGAAGAGAGAGCACTTAGAAAAACCAGAGTAGGTAAAGTAGTAAGTGATAAAATGGAAAAGACTGTTGTAGTTGCAGTTGAAGACAGCTACAAGCATCCAACTTATGGCAAAATCATGAGAAGAACATATAAGTTAAAAGCTCATGATGAAAACAATGAGTGTGGAGTTGGCGATACAGTTAAAGTAATGGAGACAAGACCACTTTCTAAGGATAAGAGATGGAGAATTGTCGAGATTATTGAAAAAGCAAAATAATATACCAATTTATTTACGAATTGGTTGATCGTAATAATTCGGAAAGGAGAAAGAAAAATGATACAACAACAAACAATACTTCGTGTTGCTGACAACACTGGAGCAAAAGAAATTATGTGTATCAGATGCCTTGGTGGATCATACAGAAAATTCGCTAATATCGGAGATATTATCGTAGCTTCTGTTAAAAGCGCTGCACCAGGTGGCATGGTTAAAAAAGGTGATGTTGTAAAAGCTGTTATCGTTCGTTCTAAAAAAGGCTTACAAAGAGCTGACGGATCATACATTAGATTCGATGACAACGCAGCAGTTATTATAAGAGAAGATAAAACCCCTAGAGGAACTCGTATTTTTGGACCAGTAGCTAGAGAATTAAGAGAAGGAGAATTCATGAAGATCCTTTCACTAGCTCCAGAAGTACTATAATCTTAAGCATACACTTGGAAACTGTGTGCTAACAAATAGAAAAGGTAGGTGTAAAAATTGAACAATATGCACGTTAAAAAAGGTGATACTGTTATGGTAAATGCCGGAAACGACAAAGGTGCTAAAGGCGAAGTTCTAAAAGCTATGCCTAAGGAAAACAAAGTTGTTGTTAAAGGTGTTAACGTTAGAAAAAAGCATACAAAACCTAGAAAACAAGGTGAAGCTGGCGGTATTATAGAAATGGAAGTTGCAATTCCTGCTTCTAAAGTAAATGTATATTGCAGCAAATGCGGAAAAGGCGTTAGAGTAAAATATAATGTAAAGGCTGATGGCAAAAAGGTAAGAGTTTGCGCATCATGCGGAAAAGAATTAGATTAGGAAAGGAGGTAATCATCAATGACTAAATTACAAGAAACTTACAAGAAGGAAGTAGTTCCTGCACTTGTTAAAAAGTTTAATTATTCTTCAGTAATGCAAGCACCAAAACTTGAAAAAGTTGTTATTAATATGGGTGTTAACGATGTTAGAGAAAATTCAAAAGCATTAGAAAATGCTATGAGAGATTTAAGCATCATTACTGGACAAAAACCAGTTGCTACAAAAGCAAAGAAATCAATTGCTGGTTTTAAAATTAGAGAAGGACAAGAAATCGGTTGTAAAGTTACATTAAGAGCTGATAAAATGTACGACTTCGTATACAAGCTATTTAATGTTGCACTTCCAAGAGTTAGAGATTTCAAAGGATTATCTCCAAACTCATTCGATGGAAGAGGAAATTATTCAATGGGTGTTAAAGAACAACTTATATTCCCAGAAATTGAATATGATAAAATTGATAAACTTAGAGGTATGGACATTATATTTGTTACTACAGCTAACACTGATGAAGAGGCTAAAGAGCTTCTTGCTCTTCTTGGAATGCCTTTTGCAAAATAATTAAGGAGGAAAAATAAATGGCAAAAAAATCATTAATTGCTAAACAAAAATTAGCTCCTAAATATAGCACAAGAGCATATAACAGATGCAAAATTTGTGGAAGACCACATTCTTACATTCGTAAGTATGGAATCTGCAGAGTTTGCTTTAGAGAATTAGCTCATAAAGGACAAATCCCTGGTGTTAAAAAGGCGAGCTGGTAATATGAAAGTGAAAAGTGAAGAGTGAATAGAGAAAAGTAACTTGGAACTTTTCAATAGTTAGTAACCTAACTTAAAATAAAATTATTGAAATATAGTTAAGTAAATGTAGAGAGTATTTATTATTTTTTAAAGATGATTTGGTGTGATGGTTGCGTTGGCGCACATTGTACGCCAAATGATTGCATAATTGATAAATCTCTTGATAAGCAAGAAAGATATCACAACTTATTTTTATAAAATAAAAAATACTTTCATGTGATGTTTATATTTAAACTAATTATTATTTCAAATGAAAGGAGAAAGAAATGAACATTACTGATCCTATAGCAGATATGCTTACAAGAATTAGAAATGCAAATGAACAAAGACATGAAACAGTTGATGTTCCAGCTTCAAAACTTAAGAAAGCAATCGCTGAAATCTTATACGAAGAAGGATATATCAAGTCTTATGAAGAAATAGAAGATAATTCACAAGGAATTATCAGAATTACTCTTAAATACGTTAATAAACAAAAAGTTATTTCAGGTCTTAAGAGAATTTCTAAACCTGGTTTAAGAGTTTATGCAGCAAAAGATGAACTTCCTAAAGTATTAGGAGGTCTTGGAATAGCTTTAATTTCTACATCAAAGGGCATCATGACAGATAAGAAAGCAAGAGAAGAAGGAATTGGTGGAGAAGTATTAGCTTACATTTGGTAGAAAGGGGAATAAAAAATGTCAAGAATAGGTAAAAAACCTATAGCTGTTCCAGCTGGAGTTGAAGTTAAAATCGACGGACATAACGTTACAGTTAAAGGACCAAAAGGAACTTTAACAAGAGAATTTAATCATGACGTAGACATCAAATTAGATGCTGGCGTACTTACAGTTAGCGTTAAAGATCCAAACAAAGATAACTTAACAGGTTTATCAAGAACACTTTTAAGCAACATGGTTGTTGGTGTTACAGATGGATTTGAAAAACAACTTGAAGTTAACGGCGTAGGTTATAGAGTTCAAAAACAAGGTAATAAACTTATTATGAATATGGGATTTTCTCATACAGTAGAGTTTGAAGATAGAGAAGGAGTTACAATCGAAGCTCCAAATCCAAATACAATCATTGTAAAAGGAATCAATAAAGAAGCTATTGGACAACTTTGTGCTGAAATCAGAGAAGTTAGACCTCCAGAGCCATATAAAGGCAAAGGTATTAAATATGCTGGTGAGCATATTATTAGAAAAGAAGGAAAGATGGGTAAGAAATAAACTGAAAGGAGTTGTTAAGAGTGATTAATAAAGAAGCTAAAAACGTTGCTAGAGTTAGAAGACACAAAAGAGTTCGTGCTAAGATTTCTGGTACAGCTGAGTGCCCAAGACTAAATATTTTTAGAAGCAACAAAAACATAGTAGCTCAAGTTATCGATGATGTTGCTGGAAAAACTTTAGTTTCTGCATCTACAATGGATAAAGAAGTTAAAACAAAGCAATCAAATATCGAAGCTGCCAAAGAAGTTGGCGAATTAATTGCGAAGAGAGCTATCAAAGCTGGCATTAAAAATGTTGTATTTGATAGAGGTGGATATATTTACCACGGAAAAGTTCAAGCTTTTGCAGAAGCTGCAAGAGAAGCTGGCTTAGAATTCTAAAATAAGGAGGAAAATTTAATGATAGATGCAAGTACATTAGACCTTAAAGAAAAAGTTGTTTCTCTTAACAGAGTTGCTAAAGTTGTTAAAGGTGGTAGAACTTTTAGATTTAGCGCACTAGTTGTTGTTGGAGATGAACAAGGTCATGTAGGTGTTGGAAATGGTAAATCTGCAGAAGTTCCAGATGCTATTAAAAAAGCAATCGACGATGCAAAGAAGAACCTTATCGAAGTTCCAATAGTAAATACTACTATACCTCATGAAATAATTGGTCACTTTGGAGCTGGTAAAGTATTATTAAAACCAGCTGAAGAAGGTACTGGACTTATTGCTGGTGGTGCTGCAAGATCTGTTTTAGAAGCTGCTGGATATAGAAATATCAGAACAAAGAATCTAGGTTCAAACACACCTAGAAATGCAGTTTATGCTACACTAAGAGCACTTAAAGAATTAAAAACAGTTGAAGAAGTTGCAATGCTAAGAGGCAAAAAAGTTAACGAGATTTTATAATTGAGGAGGTGTTATCAAGATGAAACTTAACGAGTTAAGTCCTGCACCAGGTTCAAGACAATCAGGAAGAAGACTTGGAAGAGGTATAGGATCTGGTTTAGGTAAAACATCTGGTAAGGGTCATAAAGGACAAAACGCAAGATCTGGCGGTGGAGTAAGACCAGGTTTTGAAGGTGGTCAAATGCCATTATTTAGAAGAATACCTAAGAGAGGTTTTAAAAATAGAAACGCTAAAGTTTATACAGAAGTAACATTATCTATGTTAGATAAACTAGAAAATGGTACAGAAGTTACAGCTAATAGCTTAAAAGAATTAGGAATTATAAAGAAAGTCAATGATGGTATCGTTGTATTAGGCAATGGAGAACTTTCTAAAAAACTTACAGTTAAAGCAAACAGAGTTACTAAAAACGCAGAAGCAAAGATTTTAGCTGCAGGTGGAAAGGTTGAGGTGATTTAGTTGTTAAAAACACTTCTAGAAGCTTGGAAAGTTAAAGATTTAAGAAAGAAAATGTTATGGACATTATTCTTACTTGTATTATTTAGATTAGGAGCAAACATTACAGCTCCAGGTGTTGATGGTTCAGCATTAGCTTCTCAAATAGGAGCTTTCATGAATAGCGGTATCTTAAATATGGTAAACATTATTTCAGGTAGCGCATTCGGACAATTAGCAATATTTGCTATGTCAATTGGACCATACATCACATCATCAATTGTTATTCAACTTCTTACAGTTGCAATTCCTCAATTAGAAGAATTACAAAAAGAAGGAGAGATGGGTAGACAAAAGCTAAATGATTACACAAAATATTTAGCAGCTATCCTAGCAGCAGTTGAAGCATTTGGAATTTACATGACATTTAGAAACTATGGAGTATTCCTAGGTGAAGGTTATTTAATTCCATTTATGTTTGTTATGACATTAACAACAGGTTCTACATTACTTATGTGGATCGCTGATAAAATTACTCAACATGGTATTGCAAATGGTTCATCACTACTTATCTTTGCAGGTATCGTAGTTGGTCTTCCAAGAGCTGCTTCAACATTATGGCAAGCACTTGTAGTACCATCAGGAGTATTTAGTCCATTAGGACTAGTTGAGCTTATTGCTATTGTAATTGGTGCAATCCTTATAATTGGTTCAGTAGTATACGTTACAGAATCAGAAAGAAGAGTACCAGTACAATATGCAAAAAGAGTAGTTGGTAGAAAAATGTATGGTGGTCAAAACACAAACATTCCTATCAAACTTGTTATGGCTGGTGTTATGCCAATCATCTTTGCAATGTCATTTATGCAATTCCCAGCAATGATTATTCAATTAATCAATCCAAACATCCTACAAGAAACAGATTTTTGGGCTGTTATATATAGAGTGTTTGCATTCACAAGTATTCAAAACAATACTCAATATTGGGGAGAAGGAATTGCACACGTAGTCTTATACTTAGTATTGATTGCAGTGTTTACATACTTCTATACAAAGATGGTATTCAATACAACAGAAGTTGCAAATAATCTTAAAAAGAATGGTGGTTTCGTTCCAGGTATTAGAGCTGGAAAACCAACAGCAGATTATTTATCAAATATTTTAAAATATGTTTCAGGATTTGGTTCAATCTTTTTAGGAATAATAGCTATTATCCCAATTCTAAGTTCATTCAGTGGACTTGGAATTTCATTTGGTGGTACAGCTATCCTAATCGTTGTATCAGTTGCACTAGAAACAATCAAACAATTAGAAGCACAAATGGTAGTAAGAAACTACAAAGGCTTCTTAGACTAATACTAATAATACCAACGAGAGTCGAAAGACTCTCGTTTTTTTATGTTCTAGTTGATTTTTATCAAAGTTGACATAAATTTGAATAAATAGTATAATTGTTATATGATGTGGCACAAAGGACAAGGGGGAATAGTTATGAGTGAAGAAGCAATATTAAAACTATTGGAAAGTTATAGTAATGTTAAAGATGAAAAAAAGAAAAGATTATTAGATGCATTAAAAAGAACAATAGAAATTAAATTTGGTGATACAAATTATTTATTATCAACATTAAGCCAACGTGTTAGTGGAATCAGTGCAGGATCTTGGTTTGAAGAAATGGCGGAAGAAGATATCATAAGAGCTATTTTGGATGATGATAAAGAGTTATCAGAATTTATACCAGAAGAAGGTGCAGGCATTCCAATCTGTACGTACTATAGTGTAGAATTGCCAGGCAAAAATGGTATTAGAAATTTAGATGATTTGCCAGAGGATAGTCCATTATATTTAACTATTGCTCATGCAGGAACAGGTAAATTTGATGTTTGTACATCATCACAAGTTGAAGCTAAAGATGAAGAAAAAACAACTCTTATACTTGGGCCAGAAGATGGAATTGGTGAAGTTCTATTTACTTTGCATCCAGGATTACCAATAAAACCATCTGATTTAAAGTTTGAAGATTTAATACAAAATCCGCTATATAATGAATTAATTGAAAAAAAGGTTAAAGAATTAGAAGAACAAGGTAGGAAAGATGAAGATATAGTTCTTCAAATAACAAAAGAGCAGGCCAAAGCATTAGGTTTTGATATGGCAAAACTATTATCAGAAAGCAAAGCAAAATCTTTAGAAGAAGCAGCCATAGATGCAAGAGAGAACAGTAAAAATGCAATAACATTATCTGATATTAAAAACCATGGAAAAGAACTTGATGATTAAAATAAGAGAGCCGAAAGGCTCTTTTTTTATTAACGATATATTTCAAAAATATTAAATAAAACACAAATTAGCATATATATGTATAAAAAATGATATCCTTATACTTGTAAGATGCCATAATTATATTTAAATGGCAAAAAAACAATGAGGAGTTTTGAAATATGAAAGTTGAAATTGAAATTGATGAAGATGTTGAAGTAAAAAAAGTTGGAGAAGTAAATAAAAATGATCAAATAAAATATGATAGTCACCATGCATTTTATTTCTATGGAACAAATGCTACAGACTTAAGACCAATAGCCGAAATTGGGATAGTTCTTTTGGGTTCAAATTATTTAGGCTCATCAATGTTAAAATATGAAAGAGACTCAATGAATCCAAGTATGGATAAAGCTGTTAAAGAATACGCATCAAAAAACAGATTTGAAAATGTATTCGTTGTAAAAATTCCACTTGGAATACTAGAAGGAACAAATGCAAATGGAGAACCTAATATTCCAATTCCAATACTTATAAGAGATAAATATGATGTTTATACGCAAAAACATGACAACATAGTGCCATATAATTTCATCTATGGAATATATAATTTATTGACTAACAAATTTAGACCAAATCCAAACTATTCTATAAAATTTAATCCAAATGGAATGGTTTATACTTCAGATCAGATAGCAAATAACCTAGTTTTACCAGAGCTAAGTGAATGGAGAAAATTTGCTATGGATAGAGAAAATTCAGATTATACATTTGAAGAAATGTATAGAGAAGATGACCAAAAAAGACCATTTGATGAGTTAATAGAAAAGTATGCAGAACTTGGAGTTTTAGAAGACTATAGAAAAAAAGGTAAAAAAGGATTATTAGGTGGTTTATTTAAGAAAAAATAAGTAAAATAATAAATGCGAACTTGGTAAAAAACTAAGTTCGCATTACTTTTTTTGTGGCTTAAAATTATTGTAACTTGCACGCCTTTATGATAAAATAATGTCGAATTAGTAGTACGAAAGATGAAAGGAGAGAGGCTTTTATGAAAAAGTTTCTTAGATTCATAGTTACAGTATTAGTTATTTCAATAGTTATTGGAGGAACATACTTTCTAATTAAAGAAAGTAGACGTTATAAAAATAATCATCCAGAAGAAGTGGAAGTTACAGTAGTCAACAAAGACGATGTAATTAGTCCAAAAACAGAAGATAAAAAAGAGCCAATGATTCCAGCTGATGAAACTACAATAGTTATAATCAGTGGTGAAACTGCGCAAGAAAGTGGCGAAGAAGAACCAGCCTTGCCAAGGTCTGAAACTTTTTCTACCAAAGAAGCACTAATAGATAGCATAAAACTTATAGAGCAAAGAAATGTTGGTGCTAACGTTACTAACACAATTCAAGATAAAGTCGGCGAAGAAGTAGTTGGTTCAAAATATAAAGAGTTATTTGAATTACTAAATACATCAACAACAAGTACAACTATTCAAATAGCAGGCTCAATGATATACATTATTCCTGCATCAGATTTTCTAGATAGTCAACAATTCCATTATGATGAAGATGGCAACTTAGTATTATATGTAGTTGAAGGTGCTGGAACAGGCTTTAAAACCAAATACTACATTGTAAATGAAACACTTATAGAAAAAGTTGGCGAAGATGTTGGAGAAATTTACGATGAAGCAAATATAGAATCAGGTGAAGAAATGATACTTGATGAAACAGATTTACAAGATGTATATACAAGAGCAAGAAGTTTATACAGTGAGTATTTAAAGAAGTAAATGTGTTCTCTAAGGAGGCAAGAGATGAAAAGAATTATTATTTTGGGAGCACCAGGAAGTGGTAAAGGCAGTCAATGCCAATGGATAGCAAAATTTTATAACATACCACATATTTCAACTGGAGATATTTTCAGAAAAAACATTAAAGAAGGTACAGCACTAGGAAAGAAAGCAAAAGAATATATGGACAAAGGAGAACTAGTTCCTGATGAACTAGTAATAGATTTACTTAAGAATAGATTAGAAGAACCAGATTGTGTAGAGAATGGATTTTTACTAGATGGATTTCCACGTACACTATCTCAAGCACAAGCTTTGTCGTATTTTCTAAAAGCAAAAGAATCTGAAATAGATGCTGTCATATATATAGATGTTGATGATAGCGAAATAATGAATAGAGCATTAAATAGAAGAACGTGCTCAAATCCAAATTGTAAAGCAATATACAACATAAGCGATAATCCACCAAAGAAAGAAAACATTTGTGATAAATGTGGTTCACCATTATTCGTTAGAGATGACGATAATGAAGAAACTGTTAGCAAGAGACTAAGAGTTTATCATGAACAAACAGAACCACTTATTAAATACTATGAAGAAGTTGGCATTCTTAAAAAAGTTCAAGGACAAAAAGTATTTCAAGATACAGTAGAACTTGTGAGAGCCGCACTAAACTCATAGAACGTAGCGGGGCACTTTGTGCTCCATACTTTGAAAGGACATATTAAATGATAGTACTAAAATCAGAAAGAGAAATTAAAAAAATAAAAGAAGCAGGTCACATTGTTTATCTTGCACTTAAAGCTGCAGAAGAAGCATGCGTTGAAGGAGCAACTACAAAAGACGTAGATAAAGCTGCAGAAGATTTAATAGTTGCAAATGGATACAATCCTTCATGCAAAGGCTTTGCAGAAGGAGATGAAATTCCATTTCCAGCGTGTTGTTGTGTATCTGTAAATGATGAAATAATTCATGGAATTCCTACTGAAAGAGTTTTGAAAAATGGCGATGTAGTAAAAGTAGATATAGTAGCAGACAAGGATGGCTACTTTGCAGATGCTGCACGTACATTTATAGTAGGAGAGCCAAAAGATAAAGAAGCGGTAAGATTAATTGAAGTTACAAAACAAAGTTTCTTTGAAGGATTAAAATTTGCAAAAGTCGGAAATCGTATTTCAGATATTTCACATGCCATTCAAGAGTATGTTGAAAAAAATGGATTCTCAGTATTAAGAGAATTTCAAGGACATGGGGTAGGTATTTCAATGCATGAAGAACCAGGAATTCCAAATTTTGGAAAGCCGGGAAAAGGTCCTAGAATTCAAGAGGGTATGGTACTTGCAATAGAACCAATGGTATGCCAAGGTGAAAGATATATCATGGAATCAGATGATGGATGGTCTATTATTACAGAAGATGGTATGCTAGGCGCACACTATGAAAATACAGTTGCAATTACAAAAAATGGACCAGTAATATTAACAAACGACTAATCGTAATAATAAATTTTTAAAAAGAGGTGATGACATTCCAAAATTATTATAAATATTTTGGAATGTTATTTTTTTGAGGGGTGTGGTTATATGGAAAACAAAACAATGATGACAGATTTATATGAATTAACAATGGCACAAGTATATTTTAATTCGGGAGAAAGAGAAAAAGTTGCAATCTTTGATGCATTCTTTAGAAAAGAACCAGTAAATGCTGGATATGGCATAATGGCTGGCTTAGATAATATAATTGAATACATACAAAATTTAAAATTTACAAACGAAAATATAGCTTATCTAAGAAGTTTAAATTTATTTACAGAAGATTTTTTAAACTATTTATCGGACTTTAAATTTACTGGAGATATATATGCTGTACCTGATGGAACACCTGTATTTAGAAACGAACCAATAGTAACTGTAGTAGCACCAATAATTGAAGCACAAATTATTGAAACAGCATTATTATCATATTTAAATGCAAGTATTTGTTATGCAACTGCTACAAGAAGAATAGTAGAAATTACAAAAGAAGTAGGAGTAATGGAATTTGGTGCAAGAAGAGCATTTGGACCAGATGCTGCAGTAGAAGCAAGTAAATGTGCAATCATTGGAGGAGCAGTAGGAACATCAAACGTAATGGCTGCAGAAAAATATGGTATGCTTGCAATGGGTACAATGGCACATAGTTTGGTAACCGAAGCAAATTCAGAATATGAAGCATTTTTAAACTTTGCAAAAACATATCCAAATAATTGTGTATTACTAGTAGATACATACGATACATTAAGAAGCGGAGTCCCAAATGCAATTAAAATTGCAAAAGAATATTTGATTCCAAATGGATACACACTAAAAGGAGTTAGAATAGATTCAGGAGACTTGGCATACCTTTCTAAAGAAGCAAAGAGAATGTTTATAGAAGCAGGTCTTCCGGATGTAAAAATTTCATTATCTAATGGTTTAAAACCAGAAACACTTGCATCATTAATTAGACAAGGTGCAGTAATGGATTCAATTGGACTTGGAGATAATATCGTAGTACCTGACAATGCACGTGTTGGTTGTGTGTATAAAAACGTTGCAATAATAAGCGAAGGTGAAATAGTTCCAAAGATAAAAGTAAGTAGTGATGCAATTAAAACAATAAACCCAGGTTTTAAAAACTTATATAGATTTTACGATAACAAAACAGGATATGCAGTTGGCGATTTAGTAGCGCTTCATGATGAATATATACCTGAAGATGAATACTTATTAATAGACCCAGAAAATGAAACAAACCAATTAAGAGTAAGAAATTACACTGTAAGAAACTTAAGAGAAAAGATATTTGAAAATGGTAATTTAATTTACAAAGATCCAACAATATTTGAAAAAAGAGATTATTGCAATGAACAAATGCAAACAATTTACCCAGAAGTAAGAAGAATAGAAATGCCACATAAGCACTATGTGGATTATAGTGAAAAATTACTTAACCTTAAAAAGAATATGATTTTAGAAGCAAAAAATTTGAAGTAATTTGGAGGAATATATGGCAGAAGAATATGTTAGAGTTGGAGCACTAGTTCCAGAAATAAAACTTGCAAACCCAATTTTTAACTCAGAAAAAATAATTGAAAAATTAAATGAAGCAAATCAAAAGGGAATAGAAGTAGTTGCAACACCAGAACTAAGCCTTACGGGAGCAAGTTGTGGAGATTTGTTTAATCAAAAGATTTTGATGGAAGAAACCGAAAAAGCTATTTCTAAAATTTGTGAATCAACAAAAGAAATAGAAAGCATATTAGTATTGGGTACACCAGCAAAGATTAGTGGCAAGCTATATAATGTTGCGTTGTTGATTCATAAAGGAGCAATAATTGGAATAGTTCCAAAGAAAAATCTAACCCGTCAAGAATATAGATGGTTTAATAGTGGCTCAGAACTATATGAAAAAACATTTAATGTATTTGGAACAGAGCTTACATTTGATAGAAATGTATTTAAAGTTCCAAACAATGAAAATGCTGCTTTTGCAATTACATTAAGCGAAACAATAATTGAATATTTAAATCCTGAAAACATAGTTGTATATGTTTGCCTAAACATGACCTCTGCAAATGACGTTGCCTCTAAAACAACTAAAGTTAAACAAGAAGCAAGAACACTTTCTTTTGATAATGGAATAGGGTATGTATATTTAATGCCTGGTATAAATGAGTCATCTTCAAATAGTGTGTACTCAGGTTATTCATTAATTGTAGATGATGGAAAAGTAATGTGTGAAGGAAAGAAGTTTTCTTTTGAAAGCACATTAATTTATGGAGATATAAAACTAAATGAAGAATCAGTTGAAATAGATAAAGAAAATGGAGTAGTAGAAAACTATCGCACACCATTAGATTCAAAAGAAAAGCAAGCACAAAAAGAACTAGATCCATTTCCGTTTATTCCAGAGCAACCAGATAAACTTGCAGAAAGAGTAGATGAAATATTAGAACTTCAATCTTCAGCGCTTGCAAGAAGAATAAAACAACTAGGAAACTGTAAAGTAGTACTAGGGTTAAGCGGTGGCTCAGATTCTACACTTGCTTTAATAGTTGCCGATAGAGCATATAAAAAATTAGGATTAGATAACAAGCATATAGTAGCAATAACAATGCCAGGTTTTGGAACAAGTGGTAGAACATATAACAATGCAGTAGGACTTGCAAAATATTATGATGTAGATTTAAGAGATATTAGTATAAAAGATTCATGTATACAGCACTATAAAGATATAGGACTTCCAGAAGATGATAGAAGTATAACTTACGAAAATGCACAAGCAAGAGAAAGAACACAAATCTTGATGGATGTTGCAAATATGGAAAATGGATTTGTGCTTGGAACAGGAGATATGTCAGAGCTTGCACTTGGCTGGTGCACATATAACGGAGATCACATGAGCATGTATGGAATTAATGCTAACTTACCAAAAACACTTATAATGCGCATGCTAAAATTTGAAGCACAAAGAACAGGAAACCCTGCATTATTAGATATTTCAAAAACACCAATAAGCCCTGAATTATTACCACCAGATGAACAAGGAGACATTGCTCAAAAAACAGAAAGTGAAATAGGACCATACGAATTACATGATTACTTCTTATATCATTTTATAAGATATGGAAGCACACCAAAACATTTATTAGATAGAGCTTCTGTTGCATTTGAAGGAAAAATAGAAAAAGAAGAAATAGAGAAGTGGCTTAAAGTATTTTTAAAGAAATTTATAACACAACAATTTAAGAGAAACTGTGTACCTGATGGACCAACAGTAGGAACAGTTGGATTAAGTCCAAGAGGAGATTTAGTAATGCCATCAGATGCAGATAGAACAATCTGGAGTATATAGGAGAGTACAAATGAAAATTGGAATCTTTGGTGGTTCTTTTAATCCACCACATAAAATGCATGTAAGCATAGTTAGGCAACTACTAAAAAAAGGATACGTAGATAAAATAATTGTAATACCAAATGCTGATGCGCATGCTAAGGCTCATCTTATGCCTGGTACAGAAAGATATAGAATGTTAAAAGTAATTTTCAAAAATGATAGTAAAGTTGAAGTATCAAGCTTTGAAATAGAAGGAAGCATTTATACAATAAATACATTAGATTATTATAAAAGAGAGTATCCAAAACATGATTTCTATTTTATATGTGGCACAGATTGCTTGGACGAACTAGATACATGGCATGATTATAAGCGAATATTAAAAGACCATAAGCTAATGATAGTTGAAAGAGATACCGCAAACTTTGAAAATGCATTAAAAAAATATGAAAAATACAAAGCTAATATAAAACTTGCAAAAATTAATCCAAAAGTAATATCTTCTAGTATGATAAGAAAAGAAATATTAAAAAATGGATACACAGAAAAGCTTAAAGAGTATTTGTATGTTAGTACAATTGAAAGACTGAAAAAAGTAGATGTAAAAAAATATTGGAAATAACTATTTAACAAAGGAGAAAAGATAATGACTAAAGATGACGTAGTAGATGTTTTAAAATCTATATGGGGATATGTTTGGAGATTTGGACTTATATTTATTGCATTTCAATTAGTGACATTAGCTATTAGTTTTGTTTTACCTAGTGATGTTTCAGTTGCTAAAACATGGATTGGCTCGTGTTCTTTAATAATTATTTTTGGATTATGTATGATAATCGGTACATTAATTACGAATAAAGTAGCAAACAAGACTTCACTTTATGGTTCAAAAAAGACTGTTACAATGGTTGTTGTTTTATTATTTTTAATTATCATTATGGGAATATATTGTAAATCTGCAATATCAACATCAATTAACAATATACATGCATTAAAAACAGCAAAAGAAATTGCGACTACAGTAGCTAATGCTACATATTCTTCCGCTTTTTTAAATTCGGTGGGAATGACAGAACGTGAATATAAAGCATCAATTGCTGAAAATGTAAATTCTATTCGTTCAATGATTATTCCAACAACCATAATGGCTGTATTTTTCGTGCTAGTTTCTTTATGGGTAGTCGGATATACAGGAAAGAAAATATATAATAGTTAAAAAGTAATGGGGAAACAAAAAATGAATACTGGTATAATTTTTGATTTAGATGGCACATTGTGGGAAGTAATAGATGCAACTCACAAAGCAGTAAATGAAGTTGCAATTAAAAATGGTTTCGAACCAATAAGTAGAAAGACAATATGTGATGTTTTTGGAACACCTAGAGATGCGTGTGCAAAGATATATTTTCCAACATTAAGTGTAGAAGAAGCAGTGTCATTAATGGATGAAAGCACAATAAAAAATATAGAATACTTGCAAAAATATGGTGGAAATGTATTTGCAAAAGTAAAAGAAACAATGGAAGAATTGTCTAAAAAATATGAATTATTCATTGTAAGTAACACCGCATTTAATACATACATAGAAGCATTTTTAAATTGTAGTGGCACAAAAGAATTATTCACAGATTACATAGCAACGGGAGAATATAATTTAACAAAACCAGAAGCAATAAAGAAAATAGTAGTAGACCATAATCTAGATAAATCTATATATGTGGGTGATACAGAAAAAGATATGGAAGCGGCAATTGGAGCCGGAGTAGAGTTTATTCAAGCCAAATATGGGTTCGGCCAAGACCTAAAAACAGCCCATTCTATAGACAAAATAGAAGAGCTTCCAAAAAAAATATCAGTTTTCGACCACCTGGTCTAATGATTTTTAAATAGTAAAATGATATAAATAATGCTGTGGCAAATTATAGCCACAGCATTATTTTTTTTGGAGGATTTAAAATGAGATATAACACAGTAAAAGAATTAGTAGAAAAAAGTATAAAAGAACATGCAAATAACACTTTATACGAAATAGATGGAAAGGCAATTACATATAGCGAATTTAAGCATATGATAGATTCTCTTGGAACAAGCTTGGTAGAGATGGAACTAAAAGGAAAAAGAATAGCAGTAATTGGAAAAAACTCTATGAATTGGGAAGTATCATACCTTTCAGTTTCATGTGGTACAGGAGTAATAGTACCACTAGATAAATCGCTTCCTTTTGTAGAACTTGAAAACTCAGTTGTACGTTCTGAAATAGAAGCAATCTTTTTTGATGAAAACTATGAAGAAGATATATTAAAGATTTCAAAAAATCCAGGTAGCAAGTTAAAGTATTTAATTTCTATGGGAACTGCCAAAAATGAAGGCGTATTGACAAAAGAAGATTTAATACAAAAAGGTGAAAAGTTATTACAAGAAGGAAATAGAGAATTTCTAGATGCAACAATAAATCCAAATGAAATGAGCATATTATTATTTACATCAGGAACAACGGCAAATTCAAAAGCAGTAATGCTTTCAAATCATAGTATGTGTTCTTGTATAGACTGCGTACTAGATACATTAACAGACTTAGACGATAAAGATGTATTCTTATCTTTCTTACCACTTCACCATGTATTTGAGGGAAGTGTAGGTTTCTTACTTCCAATTGCAGTAGGTGCAAAAATCATATTCTGTCGTGGAATAAGAATGATAGCAGAAGACTTAAGAGTGAATCATATATCAATTATTATGTGCGTACCTGCAGTATATGAAAGCATGTACAAAACACTTAGAAAGAAACTAGAAAAAGAAGGAAAGCTAGAAGCAATCAAAGCATTAGAAGCAAAAGCAGATGCAGAAAATCTATCACTTGATGAAAGAAAAGAAATGTTTAAGTTTTTACATGAAGCAATAGACGATAACGTTAAATACTTCATAAGTGGTGCTGCTGCATTAGAACCAGAAGTAGAAAAAGGATTTAGAAACTGGGGCTTCCATTTAGTACAAGGCTATGGACTTTCTGAGTTTTCTCCAGTAGTATCTGTAGAAACAAGAGATAATTATAGACTATCATCAATTGGAAGACCACTAATAGGAGTAACTGCAAAAATAATTAATCCAGATGCCGAAGGTTTAGGTGAACTAGTAGTATATGGTGAAAATAAAATGTTAGGTTACTTAGGTGACGATGAGGCAAACAAAGAAGTATTCACAGAAGATGGTGGAATAAAAACAGGAGACTTAGCAACAATAGATAAAGATGGATTTATCTTTATCAAAGGTCGTAAAAAGAGTGTAATAGTTCTAAAAAATGGAAAGAATGTATTCCCAGAAGAAATAGAAAAAGCATTAAACTTAATACCAGAAGTAAAAGAATCATTTGTATTTGGAAGACCAAAGAGTGATGACCCAACAGATATTAAACTAAATGCATTAATAGTATATGATGAAGAAGAATTTAAAGAAATGAGCGAAGAGGAAATTGCTAAACACTTTAAAGACATCGTTAACAAAGAAATCAATCCAAATCTTCCAAAATACAAGCATATATTAGGTGTAGAAGTAACAAAAGAAGCACTAATAAAGACAACTACAGGAAAAATAAAAAGAGATAATAATTTAGCTAAATTTATCAAATAAAAGTCAAGAAATAAATGAAAAAGCTAGCCATTTTGGTTGGCTTTTTTCGGTTTTTCGTGGTAAAATTAACTTGCAAAAATATAAATATATGAGGTGGAAAATGGCATTTACATATACAAGAAAAATTAATTATTATGAAACAGACATGATGGGAGTAGTACATCATTCTAACTATATTAGATTTTTAGAAGAAGCAAGATGTGCATGGCTAGAATATGAGGGTATTCCTATGAGAGAAATAGAAAAAAGAGGATACACAATTCCTACTCTAGAAGTAAATGTTAAGTATAAAAAACATGTTACTCAAGGAGATATATTAGCAATAGGAATAAGAGTAACAGAATACAACGGTATAAAAATGAGAATAGACTATGATGTTAAAAATGTAAATACAGGTGAAGTGGTAGTAGAAGCATATACAACACACTGCTTTACAACATTACAACTAAAACCTATTAACATGAAAAAATATGATGAAGAAATATATACAAAATTTGCAAGTGCACACACGAGCAAAGAATAATAATATAAAGAAATTTTGAAAAGGAATTATTTATGAACAAAACAAAAAGAAAGATTTTTAAAACCGCAATAAAACTTTTTTCTGAAAAAGGGTTCGACAATGCAGGCATAGAGGAGATAACAGCTGTGTCCGGAGTTGCTAAGGGCTCACTTTACTATCATTTTGAAACAAAGGAAGAAATATTTGATACTCTTTTAGATAGTGGCTTTAAACTATTAGAAAATAGTGTAGAAATAAAATTTAGACATAGAGAAACTGCTGAAGAAAAACTAGATGCAATCGTTTTGATACTAATAAAAATAGTGGTATTATATGAAGAATTCATGACAGTAGTAATAAGCAATAGTTTGGCAAAAAATGAAAGATCATTAAAATGTCAAAAAGCAATTTCGGACTTTTGCAAAAGAATAGAAGCGGTAATACAAGAAGGAATAGATAACGGAGAATTTAAAGAAGGAAATGCAGAAAGCTTATCTTACTTAGTATTTAGCACAACTTATTCAACAGCAATGTATAGAATTAAAAATAACAACGAAGTTACAAGTTTTGAAATATATGATGACTACATAGGTGTATTAATAAAGGGATTAAAAAAATAAGAGGTGATTTGCTTGGTAATAAAGAAAGTTGAAACTGATGAAGATGCAAACAAATGCGATAATCTATTAACAAAGTTACTTGCATATGAAAGTCAATTTGATGACAACATAAAAAAAGATTATCAAGTAAAAGACTATTTTGTGAATATGTATAATCGCAAGGATTGTGTGTTATTTGAAGCAGTAGAAGAGGATGTAGTTGGATATGCATTTGCTAAAACAGTATCACTAGAATCCGGACCAGATATAAGTAAAATGGTATTACTAGATGGTATGTATGTGGAAGAAGAATATAGAAATAAAGGTATAGCACACGAACTAATAGAAAACGTAAAAATGTGGTGCAAAGAAAACGATATTAGTTTAATATCAGTAAACGTGCTTTGTAAAAACAGTATTCCATACAATATATATAAAGAAGTTGGTTTTGAAGACTTCTATGTAAATATGAAAATGAAGATATAGAAAAAATACAATTATCAGCAGAAGTCTACATAATATAACAAATTAATAATAATTTAGATAATACTTTACAATAAATAATCATAATGCTATAATGAAAATGGTAATAAGAAACAGAAAGATAATATAACCAGTTTGGTTATATTGCAAACATGTATTTTTTTAACAGATGTATTAAAGGAAAAATGAACGAAAAAAAGCTCAATGCTAACGCATTGAACTATAAAAGATAAAAATTTTCGACGATCCTTATCTTTTGTAGTTTATATTTTAACATATTTCGTTATAGATTTCAAGATGGAGCAGAAAGGAAGTAATAATTTTTTAATAATCTTGAAATGCCCTTGTAATACAAAGTTTGACAAGGAGGCAAATTAAATGAAATATGTTATAAATGATGGATTTAATTCAGAATTAGTTAAAAATGCTTTTTTTGATGGAGAATTAGAAATTCCAATAATTAAAAAGCAAAATGGTCCTTGTGACTTTAAAAAGATGGTTCCTTTTACTTGTATAAACAAAGTTGATGGAAGAGAAGAAGTTCTTTGCTTTTATGAAAATGATTCAAAATTTAATGACTTTACAATTCATCCAGATAGGCATATAGGAGAAATAACAAAATTTAGCGCAGTAATATCACTGGATAATTCACTATACTGGGACATGCCACTATGTTTGCAAATTGCTGACATTTATTTTAATCGAGCAATTGGACATTACTTACAAGAACAAGGTTTCTATGTTATACCGAATATTCGATGGGGCGATGAAAGGACTTATACAACTGAAGTTTTACCTGAGAAAGTTGCATTTTTAGGTGTTGAAAAAAATAGTATTGTATCTATAGGAGATTATGGACAAATATCAGATGCTGAAAAGAAATGCCAATTTAGAAAAGGCCTAATTGCAATGTTGGATGAAATAGAGCCAAAGATTGTTCTCGTCTATGGCCCAAATTCCCCAAAGATATTTGACGGACTTTATGATAAAACGAATTTTGTCTTTTTTGATGATTGGATTACTTCCGTGAAAGGAGGTAATTCAACAAATGGGAACAACTAGATCAGGTAGATATTTAAATACACGTGGAAGTGGCAGACATGCAAGCGAGTATGCTGTTGTTCATTCTAATGAAGGTACATATAAATGGTCGAATAAACGGAACAAAAAATGAAAAAATTCGTTTAAAAAGTGGTGGCCATGGACAAGATGGAATGAACGAACTGAAAAAGTATGGTATAGAGTATAATATTACCAAAACATATAATAATGGAGTTAGAGTTGGAAATGTTCCCAATCATGATGACCCAAAAAAACGTGTTGGAGAAAACCAAGCATGGTTTCCAAAAAACTGGTCTGAAAAAGATATAAAAAAAGCTGGTGATCACGTAGCAAGTCTAAAAAGCAGTAGACATGTTGCAGATGGAGTTGCAGTTTTTGGTATGTGGAAAGGAGTTAGGGTTGGTGTTATTCATACAAGTGGACAAATTGGCACAATCTTTCCTGACACGTATCAACCTGATAATAAAAGGAGGAAAAAGAAATGACACCAATAATTGAAGACTATAAGAAGGTATTGGCAGAACGCCAGGCACTTCATTTAGAAGATGATTATGGAATAGAAAAAAAGAATAAAAAAGCAGTTGAAATTCTATCGCAAAATTTAGATGCTGTGATTGATTATATGGAGAATGACTGCTCATATGAAGACTTTGAATGGTTAAGTGAAATTTTTGATGACTTGTGGCTTGAGTATAAAAAGCAGGGTGTACAAAACAAATTTGCAATTGCAGTAAACAAAGCAAACAAAAAATTTGTTTCACAAGGTTTTAAAGACTTAGAAGATTTTGTGCCTTATATTGAAGAAGAATAAATTACCATCATTTATACAAACAGTATACAAAGGATATTTAACATATTGATTAAATATCCTTTGTTTTCATCTTAAATGTTACAAAAAGATTACAATAAAATTAAGTAAATGTATAATGAATAATTAATGGTAATAATTATTATATGATTAGTATAACCAAATAAGTTATATTGCATTAGGAATTATTTAGGAGGGATGAATTATATGAGCATAAATCACATTAAGCATCCTGGTGAATTAATAAGTGAATATTTAGCGAATAATAACATGACACAAAAAGAATTGGCATTAAGAACTGGTGTTACTGAAAAGCACATTAATACTTTAATTAATGGGCATAAAAATATTACAAATTCTTTTGCTCAAAAATTAGGTTATGTCTTTAAAGATACAAAATTTTGGATTGAAAGGCAGCAAGAATATGATAATGAAATTCTTCTTCAAAAACAAGAAGCTGGTGTTACTGACGAAGAAGAACAAATTGCAAATGAACTTCATGATATTGTTGATTATTGGGTAAATCTTGGTGTTTTTGATAATCACAATAATAATATTGAATTAATTGTCGATATAAGGAAAAAATTAAAAGTTAGCAATTTAACGTACATCCCAGAAATAGTCAAAATAGGAGCATTTAGAACTCAAGTATCAAACAATAGTCAAATAAATCCTTATGTTCTATATGCATGGATAAGAACATGTGAAATGATTGCTAATAAAAAGGATATAGAAAAAAGATTGGACATTGAATTATTAAGAAGTAGATTAGAAGAAATTAAGGCATATATGTTAGTTAATAAAGTTAGCCAAGGTATTGTTGGATTACAAGAATTGTTTGCTGAATGCGGAATCATTTTTAATGTTGTAAAAAACTTCAAAGGTGCACCTGTACAAGGTTTTATTATGCCAAATGAAAAAGGGCAGCTTGTATTATGTCTCACAATAAGAAGAAAAAGAGCGGATACATTTTGGTTTACTTTATTTCATGAAATAGGTCATATATTAAATGATGATTACAATAATAAATTTGTTGACTTTGATAGGGTCGATAGCGAAAGAGAGTTTAAAGCAGATACCTTTGCCAAGAATATATTGATAAATGAAGAACATTATAATAAATTTATAAATGAGCATGAAGAGTTCTCAAGATTAGATATAGAAAAATTTGCTAAAAATGAGAAAATAAAACCTTTTATTGTTGTTGGAAGACTTCAAAAAGATGAATTAATAGAATGGGGTGACCATTTAGATATGATAGATTATTATGAATGGGTATCCTAATGTAAAAAGTATAAATTGAAGACTTATAATTGACAAATAAGTATGCAATAAATATAATGAAGAAGCTGCAGGTCGTGTAGCTTCTTCATTTTTTCTATATTTCTAAAAGAATCTCAAATTTTAACAATTAAATAATGTTAATCAAGATATAGTTTACAATTTGACAACACGTGTAACACGTGTTATAATATAAAGGAGTATTAAGTGAAAGCAAGAGAAATTGAAAAAGTATTACTTAAAGATGGCTGGTTTTTATATAGTATTGAAGGATCACATCATCAGTATAAGCACAAATTTAAAACTGGAAAAATAACAATTCCTTTTCATAGTAATAAGGATTTGAAAATAAAAACAGTAAACAATATTTTAAAACAAGCAGGTCTTAAGTAAAGGAGTGCGATTGATATGAAAAAATTAATTTATCCAGCATGTTTTTATCCAGCTGATGAAGGAGAAGAAGGTTATACGGTAGTGATTCCAGATTTGCCTGGAGCTGTAACAGAAGGAGATACAATAGAGGAAGCAATGGAAATGGCAATAGATTGTGCTTCTGGATGGATACTTACTTCGATAGAGGAAGGTGAGGAAATACCAAAAGCATCAAAAATAAAAAATGTCCATTTAGAAGATAAAAATGGTTTTAAATCATATATTATTTTGGACATTGATGAATACGCAAGAACACATGGAAGCAAGGCTGTAAAGAAAACTGTAACATTGCCAAACTATTTAAATACACTTGCAGAAAGAGCGAATATTAATTTTTCTGAAGTATTACAAGAAGGATTAAAAGAAAGATTATTATCTTAAAAAGGAGAAATGAAACATGAACGAAATTATTTTAGCCTCAAACAATCAAAACAAAGTAAAAGAACTAGGAGAAAAACTTGCAAGTTTTGGAATAAAAGTATATTCGCAAAGTGAAGCCGGATTTGATATTGAAGTAGAAGAAAACGGAACAACACTTGCAGAAAATAGCTATTTAAAAGCAAAAGCAATTTATGACTTAAGTAAAAAGCCAGTAATTGCTGATGACTCTGGACTATTTGTAGATGCACTAGATGGAGCACCTGGAATATATTCAGCAAGATTTGCAGGTGAAGGAAAATCCGATGCAGATAGAAGAGCCAAACTTTTAGAAATGATGAAAGATGTACCAAAAGAAAAAAGAACAGCACACTTTGCAACAGTAGTTTGCTATATAGATGAATGCGGAGAAGTACACTACTTTGAAGGAAGAGCAGATGGAGTAATAGGATTTGAAGAAGTAGGCACAAACGGATTTGGATTTGATCCACTATTTATTTATGAAGGAAAAACATTTGCAGAACGCACGAGAGAAGAAAAAGGAGCAATAAGCCATAGAGGAAAAGCAATAGCAAAGTTTGTGGAATATGTGAGTGGGAGATAAAAAAGACCATACTATCTTAGTATGGTCTTTTTTAGTACTCTATAATCCTTTTATAAGTCTTTAATAATCTAAAAAATGTACCTCTTGAAATATCTAAAAGTTCAATAGCTTTCTCGCAAGATAAATCCTTGCAAATATATCCATCAAATATTTCATAATGATTTTGAGGAAGAGAAACTCGTGGTCTTCCAAATTTAATTCCTTTAGCTTTTGCAACCTTGATACCTTCGGCTTGGCGTTGCTTAATATTGATTCTTTCATTTTCTGCGACAAAAGATAAAATTTGTAAAACAATATCTGAAATAAATTTTCCAATAAGATTATTATCTGTGCTTGTATCGAGTAGGGGCATATCGATAACCTTAATGTGCGCACCGAGTTGCTTTGTAATCTTTGCCCATTCATCAATTATCATATCATAATTTCTACCAAGTCTATCGATTGATTTAATAACAATCAAATCGTTAGGCTTTATTTTTTTGATTAGTTTCTTATAATTCTTTCGTTCAAAATCTTTTCCAGATTCTTTATCTATAAATATGTTGCAATCATCTATATTTAATTTCTTTAATTCTTCATATTGTCTATCTATTTTTTGGTCTCTAGAAGAAACACGAATATATCCGTATATCAATTTAATCACCTCAAATTCAAAATCAATTTTAAGTGAACAAAAGACAAATGAATGTATAAATAATTCTACTTTTTTATACTCCAATTTTGTACGAACATTATATCGCATTTTGCCTCTAAAAAGCAATATTTTCTCATAAATATTCTAGTTTTTATACATATAAAAAGCAAGTACAAAACGTAGACATTTTGATACTTGCTTTTGTTCTCCAATTTTATACGTGGAAATTCATCATTCGTCAATAGCATTTTGAAAATTTATTGTGGCGAATATTTAAAAAAGGGTAAAAGAGGGGAAAAAATGGATTATTCAAAAATGACAAAAGAACAACTAATCCAATATATAGAAGGACTTAACGAACAAAACAATGGAAAATATGGATTGGTTTGGGATAGAGAAAAAGAACCTGAAAAGATTGTAGTTGATTGTGATAAAAAAATACCAATTCTTAAGGAAATAAAGAAAAAATCAATAAACAATGGTGGACAAAATAACATTTTAATTGAGGGAGATAATTTTCATGCACTAAGTGTATTAAATTATACACATAAAGAATCAATAGATGTTATATATATAGATCCACCTTATAATACTAAGAATGGTGGATTTATGTATAATGATACATTTATAAACCATGACAATGAATACAAACATAGTAAATGGTTGAATTTTATTGAAAAAAGAATTCAAATAGCGAGAGGACTATTAAAAGAAAAAGGAGTTATTTTTATTTCAATAGATGATAATGAACAGGCTCAATTGAAACTATTATGTGATAGGATTTTTGGAGAAAGCAATTTCATTTCTTCTTTTGTATGGCAAAAAAAATCTGGCGGTGGACAGGCAAAATATTTTTATGAGGGTCATGAGTATGTACTGATATATTGCAAGAACAAAGAATTAGTAGATGGCTTAACAGAAAAAGATGAAAAAACAAGGAAAACGATTCAAATTAATGGTATAGAGTATCAGTATGAAAGTGACTTTATTAGAAAAAGTTTTGGCAAATATGAAAAAGGAACAGAGAGGAGACTTCATTACGAAGATATCGAAAAAACCAAAGGAATCAAAAAAAGAGAAGAAATAGATAAAATGATAGCCAATCGAGAAGCGGCATTAGTTATAGATGAAAAAACCAAGAAGCACTTTGTTGTAAAATTATTTCCTATGGAAACTAAGAGAAAAAAAATGTATAGTATTTTTTCTGGATTTTGGACCTCTGATGGAAATACAGAAATTGAGAATTTTGGTTTAAAGTTTGATAATCCTAAACCGGTTGAAATGATAAAAAAGATAGTTGATGCAACAAACAATAAAAATGCAATTGTTTTAGACTTTTTTGCTGGTTCAGGCACCACTGGTCAAGCTGTTCTAGAATTAAATGCTGAAGATGGCGGAAATAGAAAATTTATTCTTTGTACCAATAATGAAAATAATATTTGCGAAGAAGTTACATATCCTAGACTAAAAACTGTTATAACAGGAAAAAGAGAAGATAAGTCAAAATATTCAGATGGTTTAAAAGGTAGTCTGCAGTATTTTAAGACAGACTTTGTGGATAAGGCAGGTACAAAAGATCAACTATATTACGACTTAACTGAAAAATGTATTCCTATGCTTTGCGTAAAGGGAGATACATACGATTTGTATAAAAATACTGAAGAATATGCAATATATACAAACGAAGATAAATCTATGTTTTCATGTGTTTACTTTGATGTGTTAGGAAAAAAATACAAAGAGTTTTTAAAAGAGATTAAAAAGATAAAAGAACCTAAATTATTATATATTTTTAATCTAGGAGACTACATTGATTTAAGCGACTTAAAAGAAATTGATAATTATTCTGTGGAATCAATACCATATAAAATTATTGAATTGTATAACAAGATTGTAAAAATGAGTAAGGGGGAATAGGCTTGAAAGAATTAAAGAAGTATCAAGAGGAGGCTATTGATAAATTACTTGTTCTTTCAGAAATGTATATTAAAGATGGCAAGGGTGGAACTTTGGTTTTACAAGCGCCAACAGGAAGCGGCAAAACATTTATGATGTCAATTTTTATGCAAGAATTCGCTAAAGAATACAAAGAAGATATTTGTTTTTTATGGCTTAGCATAGGAAAAGGAGAGCTTCATAAACAAAGTTATAAAAGCGTTAAAAGAGAAATCGACGAAAAAATAGATTGTACTCTTATGGAAAATGATTTTTTTGGAGGAAGAGAATATATAGAGCAAAACGAAGCTGTATTTGTCAATTGGGAGAAAATACGTGCCAAAGATAAGGAAACTGGAGATTTTAAAAATACTCTTATGAAAGATAATGAAAAATATAATTTCCCATCTGTTCTTCAAAAGACACATGAACTTGGTAGAAAAGTTATTCTAATTATAGATGAAAGTCATGCGGGTTCTACTACTGAAAGAGCAAAAGAAATTAGAGATGAATTTATAAGGGCAAATTTAACAATTGAAATGAGTGCTACACCTGTATTAGAAGATAGAGATGCTTTTGTAAAAGTTGAACCTAATGATGTTATTCTTGAGGGAATGATAAAAAAAGAGATAATAATAAATAATGATGTAAAAAAAATAGCAGATGATGAGATGTCATCTCAAAAATTGGTACTTGAAAGTGCATATAGAAAACGTGAAGCACTTGCAAAAAGGTATAAAGAAAAAGGAATAAATGTTAATCCACTAGTTTTGGTTCAAATTCCAAATGCTGATGCAGGAAATTTGAAAAAAGAAGCAGTCATGAAATTTTTGTCAGAGAAAGGTGTTACTAGAGAAAATGGAAAATTAGGAATTTATTTAGATGGGGATACTGTTGATAAAAATTCTGATGAATTACTTCCATTAGATGGTAAAATGGAATATCTTATTTTCAAAATGGCTATAGATACAGGTTGGGATTGTCCAAGAGCACAAATATTAATTAGATTTAGAGAAATTAATAGTATTACATTTGAAATTCAAACTGTGGGTAGAATTCTAAGAATGCCAGAGGCAAAGCACTATGATGATGAAGAATTAAATAGAGCATTTGTTTATACCAATATACAATCTATAGCAATAAAAAAAGAAATATATAATCCTAATATAATTAAAACATTAATTTCAAGGAGAATACCATCTTATAAACCAACACCATTAAAGTCTTACTATAAAAACAGAATAGATTTTGGTGATATAACTTCAAGTTTTTATGATGTATTTGATAGAGAATTTTGTCACTATTTCAATATAAGATACGTGGATGACTCTCATCTACCAGATCAAATCGCAGATAATGTTCAAAAAATAAAAGATAAGGGCGTTATAACAGAATATTTTGGTGAAGATGGAATACCAAGCGATGTAGTTATAGAGGCAAAAGAAATAGATGAAAAAAAAGAATTTGATGCTAGTCAATCATTAATAAGCTGTCCATATAGTGAAGAAGATTTGCAAATTCTTTTTGAAAATGTGATAAAAAACAATCTAAATGGCTTTGCACCGAAAAGATCAATCCCAACAGTTAAGCAAGCTATATATAAGTGTCTTGGAAAGTATTTAAGATTAAAAGCTGCAAAAAATGGGATAATGTATATACAAAATATGATTGTTGCAAATGAAGAAATATTTGGTGAATTATTAAATGTTGCAACATTAAATTATAAGCAGGTTCACAATCATGAAGTAGAACAAAGGTCTGATAAGGAAATAAATGAGAAATGGGAAATCCCTGCTGAAAAAAATTATAACTCAGAAACGAATGCAGAGCTGAAATCTAAATTATCATTGCATCAGCCTTTATATATGGAATTAAAGAATGACAAAATTAATTCGCTTGAAGAAAAATTTATTAAATATTTAGATAAACACGATGAATCAGTTGAGTGGTTTTGGAAAAACGGCTCTGAACATATGAAAACCAATTTTGGAATTGAAAAAGCAGACGGCTCAACTTTTCAACCAGATTTCATTATTCTGTTTAAAGACGGAAGAATAGGAATATTTGATACTAAAGCAGAAGGATACAATGAAGATGACAATAAAGAAAAATCACAAGCATTGCAACAATATATTACTGATGAAATTAGAAGTAAGGGCAAGAAACTTGTTGGCGGTTTAGTTATATACGAAAGTGGAAAGTTCCTATACTTCGATAGAAATGTATATGAAAAATATTCAGATAACAAAAGAAATTGGAAAGAATTTGATGAACTATTTTAATAATAAGACGTGAGGTGATTAATATGCCAATTGTACCCAAAGGGACCCCATGGCATGCGGGGTTTCCGGATAAAATGAAAGAAGAAAAGAAGAGACACAAGAGCCGTTGCTATTATTACAATTCAAATAAAAACTATTGCATATTAAACGAAGCGAGATGCATAGGTAGTGCACATTGTGACGATTATAGAGAGAATAATAATCACTAATAAAACTGTGTTATTCAGTAAATGTGAAAGAGAAAAGCTAATAAATTACTAAAGCACGATTTACCTTTTGATAAATCGTGCTTTTTATTCTCTTTTTCTTGACATATATTAACCTATATGTTAATATATGTATACAACAAGCTATATAGGAGGAAGTAGTTTTGATTACTATAGAGCGTGATGAAAACTTTAAAAAGGAAATAAAGAAACTAAAGAAACACAACGAAGAACAGCAAAATTTTGATAAAATACACAACTTATTTAAAATGAGCGAGTTTGTTACTGAAATGGAAAACAATCCCATTTATAGACAATATGGCTTTGAATATTTAAAACATGAACTAAGTGGCTTTGTGAGTTTTAATCTGTGTAAAAATGGTGGTAAAATAAGATTGATTTGTAAGATAGACAAAGATAAAAACGTTATTCGACTGATATATATAAGTTTGAATCATTATGAAGATTTTAAAAAAGTAGTTAAACATTATACTTAAAGGTGAATTAAAATGAAAAAGATTAGATTTAAAGATTATTTGATTGATTATTTAGAATTTTATAATATTACTAATAAAGATTTTGCAAATAGAATAGGGGTAACTCCTAAACATTTAATTGATATTTTGGCTGGAAAAGTTAATCTTTCTGGCGAGATTATCAATAAGATTTCTTTAGTTACAGATATTCCAATAGATTATATTTATAAGATAGAACTAAACTATTATTTAGAAATCGAAATAGAAAAATATCTTGAAGAAAATCATTTGACACTTACTCAGTATTTAAACAAGTTTCATTATAAGTATTTAATAGATAACAAGTTTATTGATTTTGTTGATGTAGAAGATAAATCTGAAATTATAAAAGATATTTTAAAGTTTCTAAGAGTTCCAAGCCCACAAAAAGTACTTGAAGTTGATAAAGGTGTTTTGTATAAAAGTAAAAATGATAAACCAGAGCTTCTTTTATTATGGCTTGAAAAATGCTATAGAGAAACGCTTAATCAAAAAGTAGAAGAGTATAATAAAAATAATATTGATGATTTAGTTTATTACATTTCTAAATGTGCTAAAGCTAATAAATTTAACAAAGATGAATTAATAGATACTTTTAATAAAAAAGGTATTTATCTTGTTATTCAAGACGACATTCCAGGTTCAAAGATAAGAGGAGCTTTTAAAGTTCACAGAGGAGTACCAGCTATATATTTAACCTGTAAATATCACAGAATAGCAGATGTTTATTTTGCACTTTTACATGAACTAGCTCACTGTAAATCTGACTTTAATAAAGCACAAGCTGAGAGTTTAATTTCTTATGATACTGATGAAGTTGAAGACAAAGCAGATAAGCAAGCCTTCGATTGGATGGTTGATGATGATTATTATAAATATGTTTGTTCATTAAAAGATTATAAAATCTCAAAAGAAAAGAATTATCCAAAAGCTTTTGTTGTTTATAGATTAGCAAAAGATAAAAAGCTTTCTTATGGGGCAAAAGAATATCAAGATTATAATGTATGCATTTAATATTTGGAGAGTGATTACATGAAATACTTAATATATCCAGCATGTTTTTATCCTTCTGATGGTGGGAGCTATACGGTTACTATTCCAGATTTACCTGGTGCAATTACAGAAGGTGATAGTTTAGAAGAATCGTTTGAAATGGCAATAGATTGTGCATCAGGGTGGATTTTTACTGCTATTCAAAACGGAGAGCAAATTCCAATCCCATCTCATATTAATGAAATAGAATTAGATACTAATAATGGTTTTACATCTTTGATTCAGGTAAATTTATTAAATATGAAAAAAAAGAATAAAAAAGTGAGAAAGACGATTCAAATACATGAATTTTTGGCAAAAAGAGCTTTAGAATTAAACATCAACTTTTCCAAGACATTAGAAGAAGCACTATTGGAGAAGATTTATAAATAATAAAACTCGGAGGTAACCCACATGAACAATTTTGAATGTAGAATTGCAAATTTTGAAGAACTTAATCAAAGATGGGATGACTTAATCGCAATGCATCCTAGAGATAATTCTTGGAAAAAGTATAAAGAAGATGCTATAAAGCATTTTAATGAAAATTCTGTAATTTTTTATATGGGCTTTTTAGATGGAAAAGCTATTTGTGAAGTATGTGCTCACGTCGATGAGAAGTTTGACAACGTTAAAAATAAAGAAGGATTAATTGGCAACAAGATGGCATATCTAAGCGCTGGAAGATGTGACAAAGAATACGAAGATAAAGGATATTTTGGAAAGCTAATTAGGTTTGTAGAAAAAGATTTAAAAGATAGAAGTTTTGAAAAGTTGTCGTTAGGCGTTGAACCTAGTGAAATTCGAAATATTCAAATTTATTTTCATTTAGGTTTTACCAATTATATTAAAACAGCCACTGAAGAATACTATGCGGGCAGAGAAGAGGACGAACCTATACAAGTAGTTGTTAATTATTATTATAAAGAGATATAAGATGTTTTCCTTTGACAATTTGCAAAAATAGTATATAATATAACCACTAAAGTAAACTGTTTATGTAACTCTAAATAAGAATAATTTCGAGGAGGTATTACTATGAATCGGTGGTTTGACAACTTTCCATATTTAGGGAAAAAATATTCAGGAAAAATAGTTCTCAGCCTTTTAATGCTCATCTTAGCAGCTGTACTTGCAATAGTTTATAAAACGGGCGATAGGTGTGCATGTTTTTTTGCAATGCTTTTTGCATTTGAAGGAGACTGGGTTTTAAATTCTGGAAAAACTCCAGCAATGCAAACTAATAAAATAGTTGCACTTGGTGGTATTTGTTTCATTTTGGCTCATTTTTGGTACGCTTTGACTTATTTTCTCAAAATTTATTTCAATGAATATTCCTTTTTAAATTGGGGAGTAAATCTAATCTTTTTTATCTTACTACTAATAATGTCCTATTTTGTATTCAATATGAATAAAGCAAAAAGTTTGAAAATGTTTTGCTTTGGAATTTTATATCTTTGGCTAACAGCATTTAGCTATTTTATGATTTTTTCGTATTCAGTTTCAGCTAAATCTATTGAATTTTTAGCAGCAGTTGGTGGCCTAATGTTTCTTGCATCTGATGTAATTATTGGATGTGAAAAATTCTTGGGGTTACGTTCAAAACTAGCTAGAGAACTAGTTTGGTGGCTTTATCCTATGGGACAAACTTTGATTATTATTTTTGCTTGATTTAATGGTAAAGGAGAAGCGCTATGTCTAAACTTGATGCTAAGGCTACTTGGAGAATTGCTTACAGACGGTCTATGTCCGATAAAAAAGCAAGAGGAACTAAGAAGAAAGATTACTTTAAATTCATTGATGATGTGGACTGGCTTGCTGATGATTATTATGCACTGTTAGAATTTAAAATAGACGGTGATGATACTTGGTTTATTGCAGGGCAGGTTCATCCGCTACTTGGTGGAGAACATTTTACAATAGTAGATGAGAATGGCCAAAAACTTGTTAACACTACTTTTACAAAAAGATTTATGAAAGAGTATTTTAAAAATAATCCTTCATATAATGAATTGCTTCATGTAGCATCCCGCTAATTTTTTAATTATTACAGTAAAATAGAGGGAGAAGAAAATGAAAAAGATTATAAATCTTGTAGTAACAGGTGGCCCGTGTGGCGGCAAAACAACGGCGCTTGATGCGCTTGGAAAATATTTTAGAAGTGAAGGCTACACAGTTTATATTGTAAATGAGACAGCAACAGAATTAATTAACGATGGCATGCGTCCATTTGGTGAGCATAAGCTTGAGGTATTGGAGTTTCAGCGGTTAATTCTTAAAGCTCAACTTGCTAAAGAGTCTATTAGGCAAATTGCAGCACAAGATTGTAAGAATGATAAAGTTGCTATCATTTATGACAGAGGTATTTTGGATAATCGTGCATTTATTACTGAAGCAGGATTTCAGCAACTAATTCGAGAAGAAGGTATAAAAGAAGCTGAAATTCTGAAGCGATATGACTTGGTTATTCACCTTGTAACTGCTGCAATTGGCAAAGAAGATTATTATACTACAGCAAATAATTCTGCCAGAACTGAAACTATAGAACAGGCAAGGGAAAGTGACAAGCGTACAATGGATGCTTGGAGAAATCACACTAACCAAAAGATTATTCCAAATGATACTTTGTTTGATGAAAAAATTCAAAGAGTAATCAATGTTATTAGAGCTTTCCTTGGTGAAGAAGAAGTAATCGAAAAGAAAAGGTATCTTGTTAGTGTTAGAGATTTTGATTTTGAAATTTTAAATTCAATGAATCTCATAAAAGAGGATATCGAAGAATTTGTAAAACTTTATGATGATGAAGAAGATGAGATGTACTGCAAAAGTACTATTGATGGATCGAGTTACTATACTCGTGTAAAGAATAGATATCTAAAAGATGGTACATTTATAAAACGTTGCAGAAACATAGGAGAAGAAGATTACTATGGTAATCGCAACGTTGCAAAATCTAAACCTATTAAAAAAACTAGATATAACATTATATATGATGGTGAAAGATATAGAGTTGATTTTTTCTATTTAGGAAAGAAATCTTTTATCATTGTAGAACGTGATGTTATAGATGAAAGCAAAATGGGTCTTCCGCCATTCATCAAGAATGCAACTGATATTACATATAATAGAAACTATAATGATGACAGTATTTGCATCGATAGTTTTATTGATAGCATAGTTGGAAAAAAATAAAAAAAGCATCTCAAATTTGAGATGCTTTATTTTAAGAATTATCAGGAGTATTCGACAAAAGTTTGCCTCTATATTCTATCAAAGTCCAAGTAAGTGAATGTGCATAAAAACTTGCTTCTTCTATAGCATAATACTGTGGTTCATGGTCTTCATCCCAACCGTAAAAAACTCCAACCAATTTTCCGCGAACTAAACCATTATCTACCATAATATCTTTTAAAATGCACCGGTAATTACTTTTTTCGTAGATAGAAGAGTATTCGTACAACATAGTATTTTCCCCATTTCTATTAGTTTTAAATGCGTTGAAAGTCTATCACGTTTTTGCATTTTTTTCAATAATTAGTTTAAATAGAGTGTCAAAATGTGATAAAATACGTGTAGATTATAGACAAAAAGAGGTAGTTAAAATGGCGAATGTTATAGATTATTTATTATGGCGTGGAGACTTACCATTTTCAAAAGAACATAGTTTTAATGAAATAGACAGTTTGATTTTGGCAAGATTTTCATATCTTATTTTTGACAAAATAAAGATGAATTCTAAAGAAACAATAGCTTCTATTTCTAGAAAAATGAGCAGTTTCCCAGAAGATGCTTTTTTATATAAAGGGGACAAAGACTTAATTGTAAATCTTGGAAAGAGTACTCGTTTTAAAGATTTACTGGTTACAGATTGTATTGTAAATAAAGATAAAAGTATTGAAAAACAGTTTGGCGCAATAACAATTCACTTATCTAATCGAGAAATATATGTTTCTTTCCTTGGAACAGATTTTAGTATTCTTGGTTGGAAAGAAGATTTCAATATGATGTTTTTGGAAAATGTTCCATGCCAACTTGCAGGAAAAGAATATTTAAAAAATATTTGTAAGAAATATCCTGGCAGAAAAATTAGAGTAGGTGGACATTCAAAAGGTGGAAATGTTGCTATTTTTTCTGCTATTACTAGTTCAAAAAGAATTCAAAATAGGATTATAAAAGTTTATAACTATGATGGTCCTGGTTTTAGAAAAGAAGTATTAAAAAAGTGTCAGGTTAAAGATTTTTTAAAAAAGATTGAAACATATATTCCTCAAGATTCAATTGTTGGAAAACTTTTGTATCATAATGAAAAAACTTCTATCACATATAGTGTGGAAAAAGGAATTCTTCAACATGATATTTATTCTTGGCAAGTTTTAAAAGATGATTTGATTTATTCATCAAAAGGTACAGAAAATAGTGAAGTAGTGGATAAGACCATAACTAAATGGTTTGAAGAAACTACGAATGAACAAAGAAAAATTGTTGTAGAAACGATTTTTGATTTGTTCTATTCTACAGATAGTGAAACGTTTGAAGAAATGTCTAAAAACTTTGCTAAGAAATTGCCACTCGTCATGAAAAAGTACAATGAGGTTTCAAAAGAAGATAAAGACATGATTGTAAAAACTATTAAGATGATGATAGGCATTTACATGGAAGTTGTAAAAGAAAATGAAACTAAAAAGTTAAAAAGTAATATTAAGAAATTAGGTAAGCCAAAACAAAAATAAATTTTTTGGGGGTTAAAATGGATAAAATAGAAAAGAAATGGTATCACTTTGTTAATTTCTTCTTTGTTTTTTGCGTGATTGGATGGATATATGAAGTTATTTGGGAAGCGGCAATTCGGCCATGGTTTTGTAAATAGAGGATTTTTACATGGACCATATTTACCAATTTATGGAATTGGAGTTTTAGTTTTGTATTTTGTTCTTAGAAAACTCATTAAAAAAGACATAAAAATCGGCAAAGTACCAGTAACTCCTGTAATTGTATTTATTGCAATAATGTTTATAGTTTCTTTTATTGAATATATGGGAAGCTTATTTTTGGAAAAGTGCTTTGGAATGGAGCTTTGGAACTACAGTTACGATAAATTTAACCTAAATGGTAGGATTTCTTTAAGAAATAGTGCTTGCTTATCTGCTGGAGCTATGGTAATGTTATACCTAGTTTGGCCACTACTAGAAAAACTATATGGTAAGATAAGCGAGAAAGTGGCTAAAATCACTGCTATTATCATATGTTTGGTTATGGGATGTGACCTAATTATTACTTTAATTG
>CAMUYU010000011.1 GCA_947164995.1 uncultured Clostridia bacterium | reverse complement strand
ATTCGGGTGTCGCCAAGTGGTAAGGCATCAGACTCTGACTCTGACAGTACGTGGGTTCGAATCCTACCACCCGAGCCAACAAATAAAAACCAGTAGCAAAGCTACTGGTTTTTGTTTGTTGAATAGTGTGATTCGAACCCACGTGCAAGACAACGAGCAAAGCGAGTTGGATTGGGGTTCGCATTGCGAAGCAATCTGCGAGCCATTTATGGCGAGCATACCCTACCACCCGAGCCAATGAAAATGTGCTTTATAGTGCCATTAAATACAACTTTTAACATTATTTATAATTAAAATATGTGGATAAGAACAAATATATGCAAATAGTTTTCCATTATGATATAATTTTTAAGAAATAATAATATCTTTGTTTTTTTATTCTATGTTTAAGGAGGAAATTATATGAAAAAAGGATTTATTTTAGGTTTTATAAGTGCATCTTTGTTAGCTACAGGAATAGCTATTGCTAGTGAAATGTTAACTGAAGTTTATACTAGTAATTTTCCAATTAAGATTAACGGAAAAGCTTATACCGCTGAAATGCCAGTTTTAAACTATCAAGGACGAACATATTTAGCATTGAGAGAATTTGGAACTGCTACCGGAAACACAATTGATTTCAAAGATAATACCATAATTATTAATACAAAAGATTATATTCCTGAAAGTACAACTAATGAATCAAATAATGAACCAACTTTAGGAGAAAAAAATGCTCTAGCAAAGGCAAAATCATATTTAAGTTTAACAGGTTTTTCAAGAACTGGATTAATAGAACAATTAGAATTTGAAAAATTCTCACATGAAGAAGCTGAATATGCAGTAAATAACTGTGGTGCAGATTGGAACGAACAAGCTGCCAAAAAAGCAAAATCATATTTAGATATAATGGCATTTTCAAGAGATAGTTTAATTGAACAACTTGAATTTGAAGGCTTCACTCATAGTCAAGCTGAATATGGTGCAAAAGCTGTTGGATATTAAATAACTACCACCATTCCATCTTGCTTTTTGTACTAATTTATGATAATATAACCCCACGCAAATACTATTATTAATACCTTTACAATAAAGAAGGAGAAACATCAATGCATCCATTAGAAGAATTAAAAGCTTTTCGGAAGAGAAAACAACTTACATTAAGAGAATTGGCAGAAATAATTGATTGCAACCCAATCTATTTGTGTAGAATTGAAAAAGGTGAAAGAATTCCAGATAAAACTTTCGCAAACGCAATTTGTGACGCTCTTGAACTTAATGAAGAAGAAAAAACAAGAATACTCCATTATTTTGGATATTAAAAGTTGCAAATAATCTCATTATCGCAAGCATATTAGCTTGCGATTTTTTATTGTTTTTTTATTTAAAAAATGATATTATTTTTTATATAAAAAGGGGGAATAAAAATGGGTGAAATTATAGGCATTATTATTGCTTTAGCAATAGGTGCACTTGCTGGATGGTTAGCAGGAAAAGTAATGAATTCTGAAGGAAGCTTACTTAGAAATATTATTTTAGGTGTTGTTGGTGGTGCGGTTGGTTCTGCATTATTAGGTCTTATCGGATTTCCTCCATCAAACATAATAGCATCAATCATTGCTGCTGTAATCGGTGCATGCTTATTGATATTCATTGCAAGATTAATTACAAAAAAATAATCTTAATAAAACAGCCTTTAAAGAGGCTGTTTCTTTTTAGTTCTCATTGACAATTATGTTAACTTATTATATAATGTCTGAGCTAGGATACTTTTGTTGTATTAATATGATAATTCATATAATAGGAGGATAAAAATGGAAAATAAAATCTATTCTTTTATTCAAAATTTTTCAAGGGATGAATATTTACTCAATCCATTTGCAACTAGTTTAAAAATGTCATTATATAGCCTATTTTCAGAAGATGGTCTCAAACAAGCATTAGAAGAACTTAGCATTTATCTTTGTTGCTATGATATTCAAATTTATGATGCTAGTTATACTCCCTTTTGTTCAATTCGGGAGCCTAATTGGTCATTAGTGGAACTTGTTAAAATGCACTCTAAAAAATATGAAACCACATATTTAAGGGAAATTCTTGAGAATAACACTAACAGGCAACGTAAGATTACCATTTTTCAGCTTCAAACCTTCTATACCACTTATCACATTGTTTTTATTGACAGTGATTTAATTAGTGTAGAACAAACTGAAGAAATAATTCTTATAACTAAAGCAACTTTGCTACAAGTTTTTACAAACTATGAACGGTTAAATGTTCTTAATACACTTGCAACTAGAGACTCTTTAACCGGCGTATACAACCGTCTTATGTATCAAAGTAAAATGGATTATTTAAATAGTTCTCCCAAAAATATTACTTATGTTTTAGCCGACCTTTTTCGACTAAAAAAAATAAATGATAGATATGGTCACTTTGCTGGGGACAAATATATAAAACTTACCGGCCAACTTCTCAATTCTAAATTTCCAAATGAAACTTATAGAATTGGTGGAGACGAGTTTTGCGTAATATGTTTTGATCCTACAAAGGATATCGACTCAATAATGAGTTGTATTAATTCCGAACTCTCTGCAAAAATGACAGATGAGTTTGGAGATGTAGATATGTATTTCTTAAACTATGGCTATGTTACGGGTTCCTATCAGGTTGCCGACTCTTATTATCGACAAGCTGATAGAAATCTGGGCCAAGATAAATTTAATTTCTACAAAACTCATAATATTGATAGAAGACAATAAAAAAGAACCGAGCTAATTAAATTAGCTCGGTTTTTTTTAGCCTTTATAATTTGGATTTTCAGGTGTATCCCAACCTGTAGGCCATTGATTATTTGAACCATTTGGTTGTTCAGTCGTTGTAGCAGGTGTTTCCTCTACTGGTGTTGTTGTAACTGGTTCTTCAACTTGTGGTGTCTCTTCTATTGGGTTTGTTGTTGGTGTAGGTTCTTCTACATAAAGTTCTTGTGGAACAGGAACTGTTTCTACTGGATTTGTAGTTGCAGTTGAACCAGTCTTCTTTGTACCCATTTTAATAATCTTATCTGTTGGTTGATAACTATCTTTTGAAATCAATTCTCTCTTAATTTCTTTTCCATTTGAATCTTTGAAAATCTTATATCCTTCTGAAACATAGCCTATAACTGGTTGTTGGCTAACAATTTGTTTTCCTTCTTCTAAAGTTGGGTCATTAACTGTTTTAGTGTTATATGGTCTCTTTTGAATTTCTTTTGAATATAATTCTATTATTGGATCATCATCTTGTTTTTTACCATAGATAGTAACTAAAGCCACACCGCTTTTTGCTGATGCTTCAATTTTTATTGGAGTTTTTCTATTATTTTTGAAATTAAAATCTATAGAACCCCAAACTACAGTAGCATCAAAACTTGGTTTAACATATTCTGGCCAGAACATGTGACTCTTTCTATTTGTAACTTCTAAGTTTGCTAATAATACTGCATTATATAAAGTTGAAGATATTTGACAAATACCTCCTCCTAGTCCATCTACAACTTCTCCGCCTTGATAAATATGAGCTTCTTTATATCCTCTAGCTGCTGTTCTTTCGCCAAGTGTTTTGTTATATGAGAATTCTTGACCAGGTAATAGTATAGTTCCATTGATGCTATTTGAAGCTAGCATCAAGTTAGTAGAACGATTTGTATTACTAGCATTATATGTTGTTCTAAATGTGCCTAAAACATCTCCAAATAATACATCATCTAAATTTGCAGTTGTAACTTCAGGAACATCTTTTATTAGCTTAACTGTCATTTCACCCTTAGGTTTTAAGTTTTGATATTCGCTAACTGCAATAGTTTTGTTGAAAGATACACCGATTTTTTCAGCAGTATATTTTCCATCATCTGAAAATGATGCATTTACTTTTTCAACATATGTATCTTTGTATAATCTATCAAAATCAATATCTGTTCCTTTTTTAACAGTGGCATCAACTACAATTGTATTGTTGTTGTCTAAATCACCAACAACTGCTAATAAGTCTTCCTTAACTTTATTGTAGTTAGGATCTACTCCATCACAGCCCTTTGTAATATAGATATAGTCTCCAGAAATCTTGTAAGTAGAATCTTCTGCAGCAGCACCATAATCTTCAACAACTTTTAATACCTTTTCTTTTAGTGCTTCATCATTTAGTGTAATGTCCGCATTAAGAGTAGCAATATCTTGACCTAAAGAACTCTTGACTCCACTAACAATTGCGCCAAAAATTCCGCCTTCTCTTCCGGCATTATATGCTTCTTCAACGATACTATCAGAAACTTTAAGGTCTAATTCTTCACCTCTAAATGATACTGTAGTTCCGTTATATTCTAACTTATATTCTTTTCCTCTAATTATTTCTTGAATTGAACTAACAGTATTTTGAGCCTCTTCTTTAGTCATATCTTCAAGACCTAAAGATAAATTCTCAACTTTTACTCCTTTGAAAATTTTATTATTATTTGAGCTAAGTCTGTTAATTCCAAAAGCAACTGCACCAATAATAATTAATAAAAGAATTATTATTACTACTGCTCTTTTTTTACCGCTTTGATTAGAACGAATTAATCTACTCATTTTTTCATCTTCTTTCAAAATAAAGTCAATTTCACTTTTATAATTTTAGCATAAAAATTATGTAAAAATCAACACTTTTTAAGAGTTTGTGCTATATTTTAAATATAATAATTTTCAAGACTTTTAAAGCTTTATTTACTTGTATTTTTATCCCTTTTTTTATATAATAATCTTGTATTTTTTAGAATATTTTTAAAGGAGTTATTAATGAATCTTACCGAATCTATATATTTTGATGGCGATACCCTAATTGCAGGAAGAGCCTCAAGAATCATATATAATGGTTTTTTATGTGAAAGTAACCCCCAAGAGATATATATGCATTGTGGTTATGGGCTTTTATGGGAAGGCTTGCAAGAAATAAAGCTACTTAAGGGAGTTTCAGGCTATGAAGCAGATATCAACTTTGTAAATGCTGATAATGTATTTTTTTGCTTTAGAAGTTCTGATGGAAAATGGGATAACAATAATGGAAAAAACTATATTGTACCCGTCAATAAAAGAGAACTTAGCTTGGTTAAAAGGGATGATCATGTCTTACCTGATGTGCCCAAACTAAAAAAAGTATATTATATTAGAAAAAAAATAAAGGTTGCCTTTTTTAGAACAATTTCACTTATTGCAAGATTATTATCTGGAAATATTGATTACTTTAGAAGAAAAAAAGAAAGGAAAGGTTCAATTAAATGAGTTCAAACAAAACAGTATTAATTACTGGTGGTACTAGAGGAATTGGAAAATCTATAGTTTATGCATTTGCTAATGCAGGCTATAATGTACTTCTAAATTTTGTTCATTCCGAAGATACCGCAAATCAAATTGCTAGCGAACTTCCTAATGTAAAAGTTTATGGTGCAAATGTTGCAGATCAGCAAAGTGTTATCAATATGGTTGAATACACCAACCAAGTGTTTGGTGGGATTGATGTTTTGATAAATAATGCTGGCATCTCATGTACAAGCCTTTTGCAAGATGTTTCTATTGACGAATGGAACAAAGTAATAGGCGTAAATCTTACAGGAACTTACAACCTTTGCAAAGCTGTACTTCCTCAAATGATTTCAAGAAAAGCAGGAAAAATAATTAATATTTCTTCTGTTTGGGGAATTACAGGAGCTTCTATGGAAGTTGCTTATTCCGCTTCTAAAGCAGGTGTTATAGGGTTAACAAAAGCCCTTGCCAAAGAGGTAGGGCCTTCAAATATTCAAGTAAATAGTATTGCTCCAGGAATAGTTATGACCGATATGGTTTCAGGCTATTCTCTTGATGAATTAAATGCTATTACAGATGAAATTCCTTTAGGCAGGATTGGTTCAACTGATGACATAGCAAAAGTTGCTTTGTTTTTAGCATCAAGTGATGCTGATTACATCACAGGACAAGTGATTTCACCAAATGGTGGATGGGTTATTTAAGAAGTTTTTTATAAACTTCCGATTTAGTTATTCCCTTGTCTTTTGCAACTTGTTTCATTGCATCTTTTTTGTCTAATCCAGAATTTAAATATTTTTTCATTAATGATTCTATACTTTCTTCTGAAATTATTTTTTCAGAAGAAATTTTTTTGCCTTCAACTAATATTACAAATTCACCTTTTATATCATTTGTTTCATAATAATTAATTGCTTCATCAATTGAAAATCTCAAAAATTCTTCATGTATTTTTGTCAATTCTCTTGCTAAAACTATTCTTCTTTCTCCACCAAAATACTCTTTTAAATCATCTAATGTATAGCGTAATTTATGCGGTGCTTCGTAAAAAATAATTGTCCTTGTTTCATCTTTTAATGATAATAATTTCTCTTTTCTACCACGTTTATTCATTGGTAAAAACCCTTCAAACACAAAACGCGTTGTGTCAAACCCTGAGCAAATCAAACCTTGAATAAAGGCAACACTACCAGGAATAGGAACTATATTTATTTCATTTTCTATGCAAGCTTTTACTAGGTCTTCACCAGGGTCAGAAATGCCAGGAGTCCCTGCATCAGAAACTACTGCTAAGTTTTTTCCATCATTTAGTAAAGATAACACATAATCAATTTTTACGCCTTCATTGTGTCTATAAAAACTAATTAATTTTTTAGAAATTTCAAAATGGTTTAATAGCTTTAATGTTTTTCTAGTGTCTTCTGCCAATACGATATCTACCTCTTGCAAAACTTTTAAAGCTCTAAATGTAATATCTTCTAAATTTCCTATTGGTGTTGCAACTAAATATAAAGTTCCTTTTTCCATGTTAATTTCCTTTCATAAATAAACGGGCGGCCTTTTGGTCGCCCGATTTTTTATTCTGCTTTTGGTGCTCCTACTGGGCAAACACCTGCACATGTTCCGCATTCAATGCATTGTGCTGGATCTATTTCGTATTTTGCCTCTCCTTCTTTGATGCAAGAGATTGGGCAATTTGCAGCGCAAGCTCCACATTTAATACAATCATCACTAATTTGATATGCCATAATTTTCACCTCCTTATTTTTTCTTAAGTTTTTATCAATTATTAAATATCATCTGTACGTTTAAATCCTTCTTCAAGCGACTTTAATTCTTTTTCTGTAACGCCCTCTTCTGCTTTTACATCTTTTCTCTTAGTATTCTTTAATATTTCTATATCTTCATACTTAAATACTTTTCTAATCGCTGAATCATCTTTTTCTATTTTAACTGTAATTAATTCTTTTAATACTTGAACATCTTCAACAATTCCTTCGCCATCTGGAGTTTTTACTAAAGCTCCATTGTTAGGAAGACGAGAAAGCTTTTCTTCATAAACTTCTTGCTCATTTTTTAAGCAACACATAAGTCTTCCACAAGCTCCAGAAATTTTAGTAGGATTTAAAGAAAGGCCTTGCTCCTTTGCCATTTTAATAGACACTGGATTTAAGTCTGAAAGGTGATTTACACAGCAAAGTTCTCTTCCACACATTCCATATCCGCCAAGCATTTTAACTTCATCTCTAACTCCAATTTGACGAAGCTCAATTCTTGTTCTATAAATAGCTGCCAAATCTTTAACTAATTCTCTAAAATCTATTCTTGTATCTGCTGTAAAATAAAACAATAATTTTGTGGAATCAAATGTGTACTCAACATCAATTAATTTCATATTTAAGCCATGTTCTGCAATTTTTTCTTCGCAAACTTTAAAAGCTTCTTGTGCTCTTTTTTCATTTTCTTCAAAAGTCTTTTTATCGTCGTCATTTGCAGGACGTATTACTTTTTTTAAAGGGCTTACTATTTTTTCTTCATCAATTAATCTATTGGATACAGCAACTTCTCCAAGCTCTAATCCTCTAGCCGTTTCAACTATTACACTTCTATTTTTTTCTAGATTAAATCCACTTGGATCAAAAAAATATATTTTACCAAGTTTTTTAAATCTAACTCCTACAATTTCTTGCACAAATATTACTCCTTTCAACAGCTTGACCACTAATATTTAAGCTATTTTATTATTAATTTCATATAGTCTTAATCCCAAATAATTTAAGCAAGCATCAAAATTTGCGTTGCGCAACAAATTATTTCTAACTTCTTCAACCAATTCAACTTTTTCTGCATTTTTTTCAAAATTATCTGTTAATTTATCTCCAAGTTTAATAATTAATAAATCTAATATATCATATATATCTTCTTTTATAGTTTTGCCTTTTTTTAAATTTGTAATTACTTTATTTATCTCTAATAAATCTTTTGAAGTGATGCTTTCTTCTAATTCTAACAATGCATCAATATAATCCGCATTTTTTAGCCTTAAGTAGTTACCTACACTACCATTAGATAACTTTAAAATATCTTCATTAATATCTTCTTCATGTAATACTTTTTTTATTTCTTCATCAGTCAATTTTAAGAAATTAAAAGTAACGCATCTTGATTTTATAGTATGTAAAATCTTTTCTTTATTGGATGTTATTAGAATTATAGTTACAAATGTAGGTGGTTCTTCTAAAACCTTTAAAAGTGCATTTTGTGAAGATGAATTCATACAATCAGCATCATTTATAATGCATACCTTTTTGTTTGAAATTGTGGGCTTTAGCATTAGCTCAGAAATTGCATATCTAATCTTTTCTATTTTAATTAACTCATCTTCTGGTTCAATTATAATTAAATCAGCCATCGAATCAAATGTAAGGCATGCTTCACATTTGCCACAAGGTGCACCGTTTAAAGGATTTTCACACAAGATTGCCTTGGCAAATATTTTAGATAGAGTGAATTTTCCAATTCCGTCAGTCCCTGAAAACAAATATGCATTACTTACAGTTTGATTTGAAATTATTTTTTTTATCTCTGAAACTATCTTAGAATTACCAACAAAACTATCCAATAAATTTCTCCTATATTAATTATTTATTATACTGTTTATTATTATATTCTATTACTTCATCATAAGTTATATCTGATTTTGTAATAGCTCCAATTCTGTTTAATGGCCAAATTTTAAATAAAACTTTACCTTCAACTTTTTCTATAGGAATACAACCAAATTGTCTGCCATCATTTGATGAAGTACGATTATCTCCCATTACAAAAACGTATCCTGCTGGAACTGTAAATTCTGTGTCAACGTGTACATACGGAGTAGATTTAAAATTCGTTTGTGTACCATCTGGAAGATATGCACTTTCATCTAATTCTTTTCCATTTAAAAATACTTTGTCATTTTCAATTTTAATTGTGTCTCCACTAATTCCAATTACTCTTTTTATATAACTTACTTTATCAATTTCTAATACTTCATAAGTAAACTTTTTCATTCCTTTATATTCAGGATATAAAGCAATGTTTTCTCCACTTACTTTTTGGCGAGGAGCTTCTAATGTTACAATATCTCCTCTATTTAATTTAGTTTTAAAAGTCCTTACTAATCTATTTACATATACTCTATCACCATCAAAAATTGTTGGATACATAGAACTCATCTTTACTAATGTAGGAGTAAAGACAAAATATTTAATGATAACAGCTAGTGTGAAAGCTACAACAATGCAAATAATCCATTCCATTATTTCTCTTGCTATGGACTTCTTTTGAGGCTCTTCTTCTTCGCGTTCCTTTGCTTCTTCTTTAACCTCTTCTTTCTCAACTACTGTTGTAGTTTTTTCTATATTATCATTAGATTCAGTTTTAACTTCTTCTATTTTTTCTTCTTCCTTTACTTCTTTTGTTTCTTCACTCATTAAAAGTGCCTCCCTTAAAAATCATTCATGGCTCATTATACTTCAAAATTGCCATTATTTCAAGTTTTCTTCCTCTTTTACAGGTACTTTTATAATAACTTCTGTACCCTTTCCAACCTCACTTTTTATGTCTATACTACCACCATTTGCCTCTATTATTTCTTTTGCGATGGCAAGACCAAGACCAGTGCCTCCCATTTCACGAGAACGTGCCTTATCTACCCTATAAAATCTTTCAAAAACTCTAGGTAAGTCTTCCTCAGGAATACCTATACCATCATCTCTTACTTTAATGTAAGCATCATCATGCACACACCCTACATATACGTTTATATTTCCGTTTTCAGGCGTATATTTAATGGCGTTAGTAATAATATTGGTAATAACCTGTTCTATACCATCTCTGTCTGCATAAACCATAGGAACTGTCGATGTAACATTGCATTCAAGCTTTTGATTTTTAATCTCAGCTTGAATCTTGTGTTTTTCGCAAATTTGTTTTGAAAGCTCTGTCAAATCAAAGTATAGCTTATTCCAAGAAGTCTTCTTATAATCAAACGTCGTTAATTGTAGAAGGTCTGAAATTAATCTACTCATTCTGTTTGATTCAGTTAAAATAACATTTAAGTATTTTTTTGTATCCTCATTATCTAATGGCATTTCATCATCTAACAATGTCTCTGAATACGTCTTAATAGAAGTAAGTGGTGTTTTTAACTCATGAGAAACGTTAGCAACAAATTCTTTTCTCATATCATCTAATTTAACTTGTTTTGTTGTATCATGAACAACGGCAACTAAACCACCTAAATTATCTTGCTCATTTCTAAATGTTGCAAAGAAAATATTAACATACATATCACCTAGTTTTACCATTTGCTCAGTTGTTGTCCAATCGTCTAGGTACATAATTTTTTCCATATTGATATCTATTTGAATTTTCTTAAAAATATCTTCAAATAAAACTTCGTCTTCAATGTTTAGAAGTTTTTTAGCTGCAGGATTGGCGTGAATTAACTCTCCTGAAGTATTAAATGCAAGTACACCATCACTTAAATGAAGCAAGATTGCTTCAAGTTTATTCTTTTCGTTTGAAATTTCACTTAAATTGCCTTTTATTTCTCTAATCATAAGGTTGAATGAGTCTACAAGCCTTATAACTTCATATTCTGACCTTTGAGAATCATCTAATACAATTTCATCAATTTCATCTCCAGCAGCAATTAACTGTGCTTTCTTTCTAATAAATTCGATTGGCTTTGTAACATTTGCTGCAAGAAGTGCTGTAACAATAACTGTAATAATTGAAATAACTATCATACTAGCAACATAAAAAATTAGTACTTCTCGAAGTTGAGAATTAATATATGTTTTATCTTGTTCAATTAATATAGCGTTTCTAAATCCTTCATCTCCAGGGCCTCTTAAAAAATAAACAAAGAAATACTCATTTGCCTTATTATCATTTATTAATTGATAATCCTCTTCTAAGTTACTATATTCTTTTATTTTATCTATAATTTCTCCACTAATTTCTTTTCTACTTGAAAAAACTATATCGTAATTCTCATCAAATATTGTTCCAAATCTACTATGATTATTTAAAGAAAAATAGATGTTAAAATTGCTGATAAATCTTTTCAATTCTTCATCGCTTGGATTAGGACGAATTAATTCGTTTTTATTATCATTTCTAGGTTCTTCAACATTAATTCCAAATCCAGAAATAGTATTTAACATTTCTTCAACAAAGCCTCTATAATATACTTGTTCCATTTTAATAATTGAAAAAAATGCAGAAAACAATATAACAATTAAAATGAAAACAAACATAACCAAAATCATTTTTGATTGTAAACTTTTCATCATAAAAACTCCTATATAAAGCATAAATAATTTGACTAAAAATAAAAGACTTAAAGGTTGCCCCTCAAGTCTCAATTAAAAATTCTATTAGTTATCTTGACCATTGAAGTAGTAACCAATACCACGTTTCGTAGCTAAGAATTCTGGAACACTAGGATTTGGCTCAATCTTTTCACGGATCCTTCTAACAGTAACATCTACAGTACGAACATCACCAAAATATTCATATCCCCAAACTTTTTCAAGAAGTTCTTCTCTAGAAAAAACTTGGCCTTTTTGCATTGCTAAAAATTTAAGAAGTTCGAACTCACGAAGAGTTAAATCTACATTTTTCTCATTAACTTTAACTTCATATTTATCTACATCAAGTGAAAGTGCTCCAAATTTAAGTTCTGGATTACCGCCACCTTTTCCAATATTATCAATAATCTCTGCTTTACGAAGGTTAGCTTTAACTCTTGCCATAACCTCACGAACACTAAATGGTTTTGTGATATAGTCATCAGCTCCAAGTTCAAGACCTATTATTTTATCTACAACATCTTCTTTAGCAGTAACCATAAGAATAGGTACATTTGAAGTTTGTCTAATTTCTTTACAAACTGAGAAACCATCTTTTTTAGGAAGCATAACATCAAGAAGAATTAAATCTGGTTTTTCATTTTTTGCAACCTCAACTGCTTGCTCACCATCATAAGCTTGGCAAGTAGCATACCCTTCTTTTGCTAAATTATGATTTAAAATATCAACAATGTTTCTCTCATCATCAACTATCAAAACTTTCTTACTCATTTTTAATACTTCCTCCTTACAGCCACGTTAGTATTACACTATTTAATTATCCATTAACGAAATTGAAATGTCAACGTTATATATGAAATAATTTGTAAATTTAATATATATTTTCGTAATGAAATTTCCATAAAATTTTTTTAACTTTTTTATTAAAAAAACAAAAAAATACGTCGTCAAAATTGACGACGTATAAATTACAATATATGCAAATTAATTTTCATTATTCTCTTCATTATTTTCTTCTACTTCTTGATTACCTGTTGTAGTTTCATCTACTTGTGTAGTAGGTGTACTTACTTCAACAACTTCAGGTGCAGTTGTATCTTCAACTACTTCTTGTTCAGCAGGAGCTTCATCTAGTACTACTATATTTTGTGATTCACTTTCTGGTGAAACTTCAGGTACATCTGCTTGAGCAATTGGTTGTTGTTCAACTTTAGTCTCTTCCTTTGCTGTTTCTTTAACATCGTATTTTGCAGAATCTGCAAGCATTTTTTCAATACTCTTTGCAGAAACTGGAACAGAATTTTGTGCAGAAGCTAAAGTTTCTGGATCAATAGTTGAACCATTATATCTAATTTCTAAGTGACAGTGTGGACCTGTAGAATTACCTGTGCTACCAACGTAAGCAATTAGTTCTCCTTTTTCAACTTTATCACCTACATTACAAGCAAATCTACTACAATGAGCATAGTAAGTTTCAAATCCACCAGCATGTAAAATCTTAACTAAATAACCATAATTACCACTCCATTGAGCACTAGTAACAACACCAGCTTCTATAGCATAAATTGGACTGCCAAGAGGTGCAGCATAGTCGCATCCTGTGTGATATCCACTTCTTCTCCAACCATAACGTGAAGTAACAACATAACTAGAAAGCGGAAGACTGAATTTTAGTTCTGTATTAGATGATTTAATCGCATCTAATATAGCTTGTGGAACTGACTTTTGTGCAGCATAAAGTTTAACCTTTTTAACAACATCCTCATTTTGATCCTCTAATGGAGCAACGATGCTGTTTACTGCAAGTTCTATGTCATCAACTACTTCATATTCTTTTTCATATTTTTCAGAAATCATAACACTAGCTTTAACAGTGTAATCTTTCTGAGCCTCATTAACTTTGTCAACAATCGATTGGGCATCCGCTAATGTATCTACTAAACATACATCTTCGTCGTTAACATTAATAGCATATACTTTGTAATAAACATCGCAAGATTCTTTAACTCCTAAAAGAATCTCTTCATCTTTAGTATCAACATCTTTCCTAACAAGACCAAACTCATACTCTGGTCTGTTTTTTAGTAGAATGTAACCAACTCTCTCGCTATCGCCTTCTTGAAGGTACTTCTCGATGTCTTGTTGCATCTGCTTCTTACTACTAACATATCCTTTGAATTCGCCATTTATTAGCACTGAATAAACTGGTTTGTATGAAGCTAATACTACGGCTACAATGGCAATGCTACTAAAAAGAGCAGTAAGTACAACTTTACCTAAAAGGCCTGCGTTGACTCTAGCTTTATTAGAAACTCTAACCAAAATTTCATCTCCTTTAATAAACATGAAAATGCTGCTTACAAACCATTAACATTTTACTATAAGAGTTTTTACAATACAACCTTTTTAAAAATTTATTTTATTTATAGCAAACAAATGTTTTTCATTTTACTAACATTATGCGCCAAATCCCCATATTTAGGCACTTTTAAAATGTGGATAACATAATATTACAAAACCTTTAAATTTTGTTAACAAGACAAAAAAAGAGTGGGCAAAGCCCACTCTTTAAATATGTAGAAAAGCTCAATTAAGCTTCTTCAAGAATACCGCCGTTCATAGCTTCATCAACTTTGATACCTGTAACGATAAGAAGAACTTCTTCTTCTTCGTCTCCGTTAGCATCTAAGCCGATCATTACTCTAACGCCTTTCTTGTTTGGAACTGATGTTAAGCCTTCGCCAACTTTCTCAACGCTTGAGAACTTAAGTGTCTCGTTGTCGTCTTCTGTATCAGCAGCAACTTCAACAACTGTCCAATCTTCATATTCTTCTAAATCATCAGAATCTTCTTCAAGATCGAATGAATCACCGCTTGTGAATACCATTGTATCTGATTCTGTTTCTTTGTCGATGATTTGGAAGTTACCATCATCTAATAATTCTTCTGGAGACCAAGAAGCTCTAACTTTGATTACGCCCTTGAATTCTGAGTAAGCTACCATGTAACCTTCCTCAACATATTCATGATCGAATTCATCATCTAATTCATACTTCTCGCCATTGATTGTAGCATATCCAACACCATTTGTTGTAGCTTCATCATATTCTTCAACTAAACCGTAGAATAGTTCTGTAGATTCAGCATCTTCAGCAACAAATACGTAAGCAGCTCTAGCTACTTTCTTAGAAGCATCATAAGCTAAGAAAGATCCTTCTGGGAATTCTGTCTTATTCTTAACGCCTTCTGTAATAGCTACTGCAAATCCTTCAACAACATCATCAGCATCTTTAAGTGGTGTAGCTGTCATAACTGGTACTGTAGAAGCAAGTTTGATTTCTAAATCATCAACTACTACTTTACCATCTTCAACTTCTAATCCACTGATATCAACGATATCATATTTGCTTGTATATTTAGCTTCTTCTTCACCATCGCCACTTGTTAAGCCATCTTCAAGAACGATTAATGTCTTAACTGTTTCGCCATCTGTGTCGAAGTTAGCCCATACGAATTTAGGTGTAGCTGGTTCAGCTAATAGCTCATCAGCATCTAATTCTTCTGGAATATAAGCATTTCTGTTCTTCTTGATTTGATAATCAACACCTTCAGATACAGCGTCATCGCTAGCACCTTCACCGTCGAAACCTACAAGAGAAATGTTGTTTGTTGTGCCGCCTTTTCCAGCAACTTCCCAAACACCGTTTACTACTGTGTAGAAGCTTCCACCGTTGTTTAAATCATCAACTTCACCAAATAAAATCTTGAATGGGTTACCTAAGAAGTCTAATAACATTTCAACATCTTTATCAAGATATTTGTTGTCTTTAGCTTTCTTACCATAGATATCTTCTGGTTTAACTTCTTTATCATTGTCAGCGCCTTCATAGATTTCTAGGTCGTCGCCAGCAACGTTTCTGTATTCATCACCATCAATTACGATTAAGTGAGAAGCATCACCTTTAACTGTCTTAACTGTGTAAGACTCTAATGTACCTTCAACTCTTTCGCTTGTTACCATGAAGTAAGATGTTCCATCACTATCTTTTAATTCTGAATATACATCTCCAACTTCTAGGTCTTCTCTGTCGATCCATTCGCCATCTTTGATAACTAATGCATCTTCTTTAATTGTTCTTAAAGCTGTCTTTAAGTTTTCAATTTCTTCTGTCTTAACAACTTCAACAAGTCCGATTACAGGAGCTGTATATCTTGCAGCATGCATTCCTTGATTAGCAAATGTAAATCTAATGTTGTTAACTTTCTTACCTGTAACTTCAAATACTACATAATCGTTGAATTGGATATCGCCTTCATCAATTTCTTGTGTAGCATCAATCTTGTATTCTGTGTCGTTAACTGTAATCTTTGTGATTACTCCATCTTCAACTGTTACTTTTGTAACAACGCCTTCAACCATTTCGTTTTCTGGTGTTAATGTTAAGAATGTGTCATCTTCGTTCTTAGCACCTTTCTTAACTAAAGCTGTAACTTTTTCACCAAGAATTAATCTTGAAATGTCTACGTTTCTAACTTGAGCTGTGATTGGCTCTTCAGCTGGTTCACCATCGATAATATCGAATAAGTAAACAATAACATCTTCGTTATCTGTAACATCGATAGCTGCAACATAAACATCTTCTACATATGTGTAGTCTGGGAATTTAACGTTTAACATTCTGTCTTGGTTTTGGTTAGATAGAGTCATACCTGAATTCTCAGATTCCTCTGTTACTCTCCACATTGGAGTTCTTAACATGTTCCAAAGAAGAATTGCAACGTTTCCTCTTGTAGCAGCAACGTCAGATTTAACTGAATCCATATCGTTTGTTAATTCTAATTCAACTGCTTTTAACATATAAGCTGTTGGCCATGTGCCTTCGAAATCAGCAACATTACCATAACCTAAAGCTCTAAGAGCCATTGTAAATGCTTCTGCATATGTAATTGTTTTTTCTGGTCCAAATGTTCCATCTGGGTAACCAACAATTACTTTAGATTGAGCAGCTGCATTGATCCAGCCTGAAGCCCAGTGTGTTGCTGGAACATCAGAAAATACTGTCTTTGTAGCTAATGCTTCTACTTCGCTTCCAACGCCTAAGCAGATAACAATCATCTTAGCGAATTCAGCTCTTGTGATATTTTTTTCTGGTCCAAATGTGCCATCTGGGTAGCCATTAACTACTGATTGGCCATCAACCTTTAACTCTGTAAGTGCAGCAACAGCTGAAGCAAATTTAGCATTTTCGCCTGTTAAATCTGAATAAGATTTAGCAGCAAAAACTGTAGCAAACATGCTTAATACCATTGATACAGCTACAACTAATGATACTATTCTTTTCATTAGAAAAATCCTCCTTGTAAAAATAAAAATCTTGTTTTTCGAAAGGAAATATTGTTTTGAGTCAGGTTATCTTTCCTTTCTTCTACTCTCTCTTCTAACCTAACCAACTCTTTTGAAGGAATTATGAAACTTGAATTCATATTCTCTTCGCTTTAGTTGACTCTATTTTACTAGAAGGAATTTTTAAGACAATATCTTTTATAAAACGTTTACTGAATTTACAATTATTTTACATTTTGCCTGCGGAAATTGGCACTTCAGGAAATAAAATGTATGTCAAATGTAAAAAAATTATGTTAAGTGTAACGACTTTGTAACAATGTAGAAACTCATATGAAACAAATTATATCTAACTAATAAAAAACGGATGCAAGTCGTTGCATCCGTAGATATTATTTAACATATATTTCCATTTCATTGATGTATGGTTTAACTCCAACAATACTTATTTCATACTTTGCCGACGCAACCAAACCATCTTCTCTACCTTTATGTTTTTTCACTTCCAAACCTTTTAAGTCAAGCACAATTAATCCGTTTTGTGTGTCATAATCAACTTCATAATTGTTATTTTCTTCTATTACAAGCTTGTTTTCTCCACGTTCATGAATAATTTTATTTTCTTCAACTTGAATGTATCCATTTTCAAAATTAATTTTTATTATTTCTCCGTTTTCTCCAGACATTCTTTCTATTAAACATTCAAATTCTTCATTAATCTCTTCTTCATGCGTTCCATAGTATTGTTTAGATTTTAAAATCAATTTCATTTAATCACATCCAGATTTATTTTTCTATCTTTGTTATATTTCCTATTATATTAGAACTAAATGTATAATTGTTTTTGTTTTTATCTTCATGAGCTTTTTCTGCAATTTCAACTAGTCTATCAATTAGCTCTGGATATTGTAATCCATCATGGCTCCATAAATAGAATGAGAACGACCCTGGAATAGTGTTAATTTCGTTTAAATAAACTTTATTAGTATCTTTATCTATAATATAGTCTATTCTTACTACTCCTTTTGAATTAAGTGCTTTAAAAGCTTTTATAGTATATTCTTGAATTTCTTTTGTTTGTTCTTCGGAAATTTGTGCAGGTATTCTTCTATCCATACTTTCCATTCCGCCTTGCTTTGGAGAAAGCTTTGCGTTTGCAATCTTTGCCGGAGCACTTTTTACTCCACCTTTAGAAGATTTTGCTCCTCTTAAATATTTATCTTCAAATGTTAAAAACTCTTTCCAATTTAGAGGCTCTTCGCAGCAAGAAGCTTTAACATCATCTTGATACCCAAGCGCACTACAATTAATCTCTCTTAAATCTTGCACACCTTTTTCAACAATAATTCTTGAATCGTAAGCTACTGCAACTTCAATCGCATGAATTAATCCTTCTTTATCTTTGGCTTTTGAAATACCTATACTAGAACCCAAATTAGAAGGTTTAACAAACATAGGATAATCAATTTTTTCTTCAATTTGTTTTAATACTTTTTCTTTATCTTTTTCCCATTCATCACGAATAAAATATGTATAAGGAAGTACTGGCAAATCATGTGCTTCAAATACTTTCTTCATTAAAATCTTATCCATACCAACACTAGCACCTAAAACTCCAGATGATGTGTAAGCAATATTTGCAAGTTCAAGTAGTCCTTGTAAAGTTCCATCTTCTCCATTCATTCCATGCATTGCAGGAATAACAACATCTAGTGGTACAACTTTTTCTTTTGCAAACAATCCTTTTTCATAAACAATAAGTCCTTTTTTATTTGGAGAAATTATCGCTTCTTTTAGTTCAGATTTATTTGCATCAAATGTTTTATATATTTTTGCATCTAATAGTTTTTCTCCTGTATACCAATTTCCATCTGAGTGAATATATATAGGAATAACTGTATATTTAGATTTATTTACATTCTCAATTAATTGAAGTCCTGTAACTATAGATACATCATGTTCACAAGTTACACCACCAAATATTACTCCTAAATTTTTCATAGTATCCTCCTTACTCGTTATACGAATCCGGTAAATCATTTTCAAATAATATAACATCTCCAACTTTTGTAATCTTGGCAAGTGTTGCTGTTGCTTCATCAAGATTTGAGACTACAAAAATGTTCATATCATCAAACTTCTTTTCTTTCAATCCTTCTTGAATAGGTTTTGTATGTTTTGGCCCAACTAGAATAGCAAAGTCTATAACCTCTGCCATTTGCTTTCCAAACTCTTTATTAAGCTTATCTTCTTCAGCACCAAGTTCTACCATGCCCGGTGTAATTATTATCTTTCTTCCCTCAAACTCTTTGATAACATCTAATGCTGCCTTACTTCCTTTTGGATTAGAATTAAATGCATCATCTATTACAATAGTACCATTTGTACTTGGTATTAATTGAAGTCTATGTTCAACAGGCTCAATTTTAGAAACTCCACTTTGAATTTCTTCTTTTGTAAGTCCTAAGTATTCAGCAATAGCAATCGCACCAATTATATTTTGAACATTATGAACACCAAGAAGTTTTGTTTGGCAAGTATACTCTTTATACTTTTTACTTACAACAGTAAATTCTGAACCATCTGGACTAGATTTGATATTTTTTGCATACACATCTGCTTTCTTATCTGCAGAAAATAAATACTTTTTAGTATGTGAATCTTTTTTATAAAGTTCTTCGCACTCTGCCCCGTCTTTATTTAAAAATACTGCTCCATCTTGTAATACATTTCTTAAAGTTTCATCTTCAACATCAATTTTATCATCATTCTTTAGCCTTAACATATCTTTAGTCATCTGCCAAATAGTATTATATGGAGATGAATTCCAATTAGGATTATTAATGTTTTTTGTGCCTTGAAGAATTTCACCTTTTGTCTTTGCAACATTTCCAATATTTTTAAAAGTTTCTAAATGTTGAGGCCCTATTGAAGTAATTATACTAACATGTGGTTTTACAAAGTCACAGATTTCACGAATATCTCCTTTTTTTCTAGCACCCATTTCAGAAATAAATACTTGATGCTCTGGTTTTAATTCTTCTCTAATAACTCTAACATTTCCCATTGTAGTATTAAAACTTCCAGGAGTTGCTAAAACATTATATTTTTCTTCTAGTATTGTTTTTAAAATAAACTTTGTAGAAGTCTTTCCATAACTTCCTGTGATTCCAATTTTAATTAAATTCTTATATTCATCTTTGTTTAATTTTTTATATGCTTTTCTTATATATCTTGTGCCAATTGCCATTTCAACAGGTGCAACAAACCAATTTGAAATAACCATATTAATTGGAATTGAAAATATTAAAAATGCATAAACAAGCGGACCATATAAATCTGATTTATAAAGATTATCTATTACTACTGAACCTTCATCGACCGAAGTCTTAATCAACACTTCTAATATTACAACAACAAGAAAATTGTAAAAATATAATCTTTTTGCTCTTGCGGTGTATTTTAATGGCTTTTTAGCCATTTTTCTTTCTTTGTGTGCTTTAACAAATTGAACAATGTTGTATATAACTAAAAACAACATAGTACATAAAGTTGGGAATGTTAAAACCCAAAATGTTTCTATATCATTTAACAAATTATGATTCTTTAATACAAGTTCAACAAGTGTTAATCCTACGAAAATAATAAATGATAAAAGCATACCTATTAAACTTGTTTTAAAAGCTTTTTTAGGATTCTTTGTAATCCATCTTATCATTCCGTCATTTTGGTAACTTTCTTGTTGCATTATATGAAGCATAGTAGGTACTTGCATCATGTATATTATCCAAAAAATAATGTCCATTAAATTTCTCCTTCGGCAATACTATTTAAAAAACTGGTCAGCTATCGTTAAAAATCTTGATGTATCATCTAGATAAGAAAAATGTCCAGCATTTTCAAAAACAACTAATCCACTATCTTTAATTCTATTTTCCATCTCTTTAGCCATATAAAGTGGAGTTTCTTGATCATTTGCTCCCCAAATTAATAGTGTTGAATTATTAATATCTTTTAAGCATGGAGTTAAATCTAAATTTACTATTTTACTAAAAGTTTGGCGCATCAAGTCTGAAGAAAGTGCATTGTAATCACTAGAGCCACGTTTTTTACGCATCTCTTCAACCTTCTTGTCATATTTTTCTTTTGATAAAAATACTTTTAAAACTTTCTTAGAAACTTTGTAAGTAAAAATTTTAAACTTTGTTTTAAGGCTAAGCTTTTTCTTAACTCCTGCACCATCCACTAATAAAACCTTATCAAACAATTCTTTATATCTAGAAGCAAGATAAATAATCACTCTTCCTCCAAAAGAGTGCCCCATTACATCGCAACCTTCTATTTTGCAATTTTCAATAAATGCTTTTGTCATATCAGAATACTCTGGCACACCCCAAGCCTCAGTTAGTTCGCTAGACATTCCACCCTGTCCTGGAAAATCTAAAACATAAACCTTACGTTTTTTACTAAAAAATAAATATACTGGAGCCCACGATTCAATTTTGCCCATCCATCCATGAAGTAATAAAAGTGGCTTTTGAGTACTTCCTTTAGCTTCTTCTGATTCAAATATTTCATAATTTATTTTTAAATCTTTATATTCGAAAATCAACTGATATCACCTTTTGATATTATATAGCATATTTTTATAAATAACAATTGAAAACAAATAGGGACAGCCATTTTTGTTAACTTTTTCCATAAAAATCAACAAAAATGGCTGTCCATAGTTATTTTTATTAATCTTCGCTTTCTTCTTGAGTATAGATTTGAGCACGTTTCTTAGCGCTTTCATCACTTGCCAAGTACTCATCATATGTCATTTCTTTATCTATAATTCCATTTGGTGTAATTTCAATAATTCTATTTGCAATAGTTTGTACAAATTGATGGTCATGAGATGTAAATAATATTACTCCCTTAAATGCAATTAATCCATTGTTTAATGCTTGGATTGATTCCAAATCTAAGTGGTTAGTTGGCTCATCAAAGATTAATATATTAGCTCCTGAAAGCATCATCTTTGCAAGCATACATCTAACTTTTTCTCCACCAGATAAAACATTAACTTTCTTTAAAGCTTCATCTCCAGAAAATAGCATTCTTCCTAAGAATCCTCTAACATATGTATCATCTTTAATTGGTGAAAACTCACGAAGCCAATCAACAATAGAAACATCTCTTTGAAATTCTGCAGAATTGTCTTTCTTAAAGTATGACCAAGAAGTAGTAATACCAAATTTATATTCACCACTTTGAGCCGCTTCATTTTCAGTAATTATATTAAATAACTCAGATTTTGCAGCACCCATAGGCCCTACAAAAGCAATCTTATCTCCGTTTCTAACATTAATAGAAACATGGTTTAATAAAGGTTTGCCGTTTTCATCGTTTTTACAAATATCTTCAATGAATAAAATTTCTTTTCCTGGTTCTCTATCCATTTTAAAATCTATGTATGGATATTTTCTATTAGATGGTCTAATTTCATCTAACTCAATCTTCTCTAACAATTTCTTTCTTGAAGTAGCTTGTCTAGATTTAGAAGCATTTGCACTAAATCTACGAATGAATTCTTGAAGTTCTTTAATCTTTTCTTCTTTCTTCTTATTTGCATCTTTCATCTGCTTTAATGCAAGTTGTGAAGATTCATACCAGAAATCATAGTTACCTGTGTATACTTGAATTTTTCCAAAGTCTATATCTGCAATATGTGTGCAAACAGTATTTAGAAAATATCTATCATGGGATACAACAATAACGGTGTTTTCAAAATTAATTAAAAATTCTTCAAGCCATTCAATAGCTTCAATATCTAAGTAGTTGGTAGGCTCGTCTAGTAGAAGAACATCTGGATTTCCAAATAATGCTGAAGCAAGTAATACTTTTACTTTTTGAACTTCAGTTAAATCCTTCATAAGTTTATAATGATGCTCTGATTCAACACCTAAACCATTTAATAAAATTCCAGCATCTGCTTCTGCATTCCAGCCATCCATTTCAGCAAATTTTGCTTCTAGCTCTCCTGCGCGAATACCATCTTCATCACTAAAATCTGGTTTTGCATAAATTGCATCTTTTTCTTGCATTATTTTATATAGTTCTTCATTACCTCTAATAACTACATTTAATGCAACTTCTTCTTCAAATTCATGGTGATTTTGCTTTAATACAGAAAGTCTTTCTCCAGGGTTCATAGAAACATCACCTTGAGATGGTTCTAACTCACCAGATAATATTTTTAAAAAAGTAGTCTTTCCAGCACCATTTGCTCCAATTAAGCCATAGCAATTGCCATTAGTGAATTTAATATTTACATCTTCAAATAACGTTCTCTTTCCAAAACGTAATGTTACATTGTTTGCGCTTATCATGATTGCTTCTCCTATTATTGTATTTTTTATGGAGCACTTAAGTAGCTCCGCTATAAAGGCTTATGCCTTTTACATTCCCGGCAAGAAATTCTTTTCAAATTGATCTATAAAGAAATTATCTGTCATACCGGCAATAAAGTCGACTACGATTCTACCACGAGAATTGCCTTTTGTATAGCTTTCTGGCATTTCTTTATAATATTTTTCATAAATATAGCCTTTTTTCTCCTCTAAATCATTCATATATTTTTCATATAATAACTCAAAAATTTTCTCAGAACGTCTTTCTACTTCATCTTTTTTAGGATTACCATATATATTGCTATAATTAAATGCTAATAGCTTCTTCAAAGCTCCAAACACTTCATCTGAAAACTCTAAATAATCTTTTCCATAACTATTTTCAACTAAATCTTTAACTAAAGTATCAATTATTAAAGAATTCTTATTTCCAAGGACTTTTGTGATTTCTTCTGGTATATCTTCTCTTTTTACATATCCTAATACAATTGCATCTTCGATATCTCTTCCAATATATGCTATAACATCTGAAATTCTTACAACACAGCCTTCTAAGGTCATAGCTCTTATTTTTCTATCAAATCCTTTTTCAGTCCAACACTTATTGTATTCATCTAAGAATTGATCCAGTGTTTTATCATAATCTGGTACATATTTTTTCTCAAGTAATTCACCATTGTGGCACAAAATTCCATCTATTACTTGAAGTGAAATATTTAATCCTTTGCCATTACCTTCAAGGGTTTGAAGTACTCTAACGCTTTGAGCATTATGCAAAAATAATCCTAAATTATTTTTTTCGCAAATATTATTTAATACTCTTTCACCAAAATGTCCAAATGGCACATGACCTAAATCATGCCCAAGACCTATTGCTTCAACTAAATCTTCATTTAGTTCTAATGCTCTTGCTATAGTTCTAGCAATCTTTGCAACTAGTTGAACATGAAGTCCTCTATGAGTTATTCTATCATCTGTTACCATGGCAAAAACTTGTGTCTTATCCATATATCTTGCATATGCATTTGAGTGCAAAATTCTATCAGCATCTCTAAAAAATGAAGGCCTAATATTATAATCATTTTCTCTATTTTCCTTCACAAGTCGAACAGCTTCACTCGTTTTACAAGCATATTTAGCATAGCCTTCTTCTTTTTTTAGGTTATTACTCCTAATAAGCTCTGATAAATCACCCATAAGGTATTACCCCCTTTTCAAAACTACTCTAATTCTAGATTTTCTTGTTTCACCTACAACCTTTAAAATAACAAATCTTCCATATCCTCTAACAGAAATCAAATCATTTTCTTTGATACTTTTTGAAACATTTGTAATTTCAACATAGTTTAGTTTAACTTTATTATTTTTTATTAACTCTACACTTACTTCTCTTGAAAGACCATAACAAGCAGAAATAGCAGAATCTATCCTTAATGATGAAAGAGTCGTATTAATTTCTTTTGAAGTATCTACAATTTCAACTTTTTCATCACTTTTTACAATTTCAACTTTAACTTTTTCTCTTCCAACACTTTCCAAATTTTGAATTATATATTTTGAAATATCCTTTGTAACATACACATATGCAAAGTTGTCTACTAAAGCAATATCTCCAACTACATCTCTTTTAATTCCAGTTCCTAATAAACTTCCTAACACATCTCTATGCGACATTTTTTCTCTAGAAATAATTTTAAGTAAAATAATATAATTATCTTTTTTATCTTTTTCATCTTTTCCAATAACTAAAATCTTTCTTTCGGCATTTTCAAAACCGCCATCCAAATAATAAGGCACATTACTATAAATGTTTTGGTATTCAAAAACTTCTCTAGGGTCAAGAAAAGTTGTAGTGGTAACTTCACCAGACTTTTCATATTGTCTAATCTTATCAATTATCTTAGCTTTGCTTAAATCTTCCTTTTTCATAACATCTAACTTTCTTTTAATTTTATATAGGCGACCAAAGGCCGCCTATTGAATTCTAATATATAAATAATCCTTCTTCAAGCTTAAATGGCATTTCAAAGTTTAATTCGCCATATGATGCTGCTGCAATTTCTGCTGCATCAAAGTAAATATATAACTTTCCATTCATAATATAAAAAGCTTGTGATTCACTAAGATAAGTTAATTTTTCACCTTTTAGTTCTATATTTTTAAGTTCCGCTTGTTTGTTAATTTCTTCCATTATTTTCTTTTTATAATTTGTTTTATTTAAGAAAACATCTTTTAAATCCGCTGTCCTATTCTCTTTTACATTAACGTTATAACATTTCTTCTTAGTAATTGTTCTACTATCTCCAAATTCAATTTTTTGAGTAGCTACAACAGAAATAATATCATAACAATCATATCTAGCATATCTTACCTCATAGTTAAAATAACCTACTTCGTCTTCATTCATTCCTGCAGTAACTTCATTAAATACTGTATCAAAACTTAGTTCTGAATTAACTTTTCCATTTATAAATGAATTATAGTTATTGGCAAGATTGTCAAAACGTGGCATTACTATATCTACATTTGTAGTACTAGTACTCCACTTCATCTCTTTATATTTAACTTGTATTTTAGATGAAAGTTCATTTGAAGTTCCAGGATCATGTCTATTAAACATATTTTTCCCCATAAAAAATACAGAAACACCACATATCAATACAATTATTAATATTAAAAATATGATTTTTTTATTCATCTTTTGTATTCTCCTTATGTTTTAATGATGATTCTTCGTTACATATATAAAAGGACATCCATAAAAGTCTGCTTTTAAATCTTTGCGAACTTTTATGGACATCCCCAGAGTTCGCTTTCTCGAGTTCTGAATTATCCAGTTTCATTACTGTTCAAATTTGTGTGATGAAGAATTATATTTAAATGGCATTTCAAACAATAATTCTCCTGCACTATATTTTGCAATTGTTCCTGGTTCAAAATATAGCACTAGTTTTTCTTTCTTACCATCAATATAAAATCTTTGGTTAGCTGGAACTTCTGTAAGGCCATTTCCTAGAATAATATCTATTCCTCTTGATTGTGCTAATTTATTAACTTCTGTTGCCATAACTTTTGAGCAATTTGGTATATTGCAAACATCTGCAAATTTAAGAGTTTCATTCTTGTATGAATCTGACGTATCTACGACATAAGTTTCTTTCCAAGTACTTGATCTTAAACCATCAGTTTTTGATGTTCCAGAAATATAATTTCCAGTTTTTAAATCATAATTAACTACTAAAGAAAGATAATCATCTAACATATATGTATTATAATCTACATGGTAATAATATGATTTATTTTTAATCATAACATCTGATGCATCAAATGCAAAACCTTCTGAAATATCTGAAATTTCGTCTTGATAAGGTTTTACAGAATCAAGAATGGCTTTATTAATATTTTCTTGTAAATTTTTATTTTTTAATCCAACAAGTTCTGGACGCTTAATCACAATATTAGTTTGAGTTTTGATAATACTGCTTTCTCTTGCCTCAATATATTTAACTTCTTCTTTCTTTTTGCAAGGACAACCATCACAATTACATGTTCCATCAGGATTTAATTCACACTCCTCTGTACATGTACATTCATCTGGATCACAACCACTACATTTACATTCGTGCTTTTTTTCACATGCAGTTAAGATTCCAAAAATCATTGTCATTATTATAAATAATAAAAATATCTTTTTCATAATTACCCCCATATATAATTCGAGATATATCAATTATACACAAGATATATTTGCATTTGTAGATATTTAATTAATTTGTAATATTTAAAAAATAAAAAACTTGAGGTTGCCCTCAAGTTTTATTAATTATTTTTCTTCTTTTTCAGCTTCTTTTAAATACTTTTTGCCAACTTTGAAATTATCTAATGAAATAACTGGTATTGATAGAATAATAGCACTTTGTACGGCAAATATTCTAATAAATTCTGAAACTAATGTTTCTGAATTAATAATTTCTTCTTGGCGGAATTTATTTGTAAATAATAAGACGTGGTTTGGTATATATGGTACTAAAAGAAGTAGTGCTGTAACAACAACATGAGTTAACATGATATTTTTACACAAGCCAACTTTTTCATTGAAGTTATCTGCACTTTCTCTTTCAATCTTGATAATAGATGTAGAAACTGCATTTGCAGTCATACCTGCACCAATTAGCATCACACTAGCATAGAATAGATTTGTAAAATTAATGTTTCCAAGTAAAACATTTTCAGCAATAGCAGCATATTCAAATACTGTGCCTACTGTTCTTGTAACATGACTCATTCCAATAGCTAGCAATAAAGCAAAAATACTCATTATAGTAGAAACACATACTGCTTTAATTGTATTTTTTGTTAATCCTAGATGTGCTAAGCAAACAGCAGAAATAACAGCAATAGAAGCAAATGCACTAATCCACATAGTGCTCTTTCCTTCGTATACAAATACTGGAACAATAATTGTGCATACAATAATAACAATTAAAGTAATTAAAATTGTGTTAATTCCTTTTTTACCTGCATAAATTAAAAGTAATATTGCAACAATTATTCCAAAACATATTACATAGTTGATTCTTTGAACTGTTGACCAACTGTTTGAAATTTCTCCTGAAATGCTACCATCTTCACCTTCAGTAATATTTACAAAAATTTTGTCTCCAACGTGAAGAGGAGCTAGTTCTATATTATTTAGAGAATCTGCAGAAAGTAAGTATTCCATTTCAATTTCTTCTCCTGCATGCTCTCCTTCAAGAATTTTAGCTTTAACATCTTGTAATACATACTTTGAGACTGAATAGTAATCTGTTGCTTCATAAGATTCTTTAGTTCTACCTGCTTCGGTAACTAGTGCTCTAATATTTTCAGGTCTTGTATAAGAATCATAATAGTCTAACATATATTCATGATAGTCTAAATAATAGTCTTTAAGTTCATCTTCAGATGGCTCATATTGAGTTTGCCCATCTTGTCCATCGGCATAATAATCAAAATCATTTGCTAATAGTTTTTGATAATCATCATAATTGTCTATAACAATTGTATTTTCTTCAGTTTGTTCAGGAATATCTTCTTCGCTAGCAAAACTCAACCCCATACTAAATACCGCAATTGCAATAATAAGTGTAATGATAAATACTTTCTTTAAATCTTTCATAACTTCCTCCATATAACAATAAGTGTTTTAATTATATGTCTTAAAAATATATATTTCAATACGATTGTTGTGAATTTTATATGATAATAATAAAAAAAGCACATTAGGTTTACACCTAATGTGCTTTATGTTGCGTAAGAATTATTCTATAAAATAACCTGGATTACTTATCATAGTGTTTACATTTAATGAAACGTTAAATTATGGATTATTTGCTTGCCTTGTACCAGCAACATTCTTTGGAATATAATCAAGTACCGGTAAAGTTCTATCGTAATAAACTGGTCCTTGTCCGCTAACAATATCATCATTGTCATATGTAATATTGCTTACTCTTCCGTTTTCACTCATTACGTCGCCTATGTATAATTGTAATGTTCCTTCATCATAAATTGCAGGATCAATCACAACTCTACATGTATAGTTCTTTCCACTATGAGTAATGTCTGTTACATCTACTCCATTTAATCTAACAATAGGGTCTCTTCTTAATACCTTATCTGATGTAAATGAAATTGTAACTGTGCCACCATTTTTAACAAATAAATGTTCATTACGTACTTGATTTGGTGGATTTAAGTTTAACATCTTTATATTTGAAAGTCTTGCTTGTTCATCATCTATGGTGAACTTCATTGGACTAACATAATCTTCTGTTGTTGGATTACCAACTACATCTTCAATTCCACGCATTACCCATAAGTAATAATCTCCATTTAATCCTTCTGGTGTAACAACGTCAACTGAAACGCTTTCAGCTATTTCAAGATTTGGTGTAAAAATTGTTTGAAGTTCTGATTCTGGAGGTGGTGTTGAATCTGAAGTTGACCAACCATATCTAATAAGTGTGTGTGTATCTATTCCAGATTTATCATCTGAAACTATAATTGTTGCTTGATGATACAATGCACTAGTTGTATTATCATCACCTTCTTTAGGTTTGATTTCAACAACAGGTGGAGTAGCATCTATGCATCTAACTGTGTAAGTTGTAACCTCTGATTCGTTTCCTGCTTCATCTCTAAACTTAAATTGTAATACCTCTGTTTCTTCATTAAGAGTAATTACAAGAGATGGAATATCATCTAATGGAATTGGATCACTCCAAGTTCCATCGTTTTGTTTCATAACAACTGAAAGTTCTGGCAAATCTGTATCAATTTCATTTAGTCCAATATCGTAAGGACCTTTAACATAATGATTTGGAACACCTCTTAACCCATTAAATTCTGGGAAGCCTGCTGTTCTACCAGTAAATTCATAAACATTATTTTTGTTACCAGTTGTATCTGTTGCCCTTACAAAGAAATGATATTCGGTGTCTGGCTTTAATCCAGTAAATGTATATGTAGCTGGCTGACTTGGGTCTGATGGGAATATATCATCAGTCCACTCAATAGTGCCATCTTCTTTAAGAATACCAAAATTATAATGGTCAACACTTGTTTCTTGGTCTATTGTAAATGCTTCAACAGTAGCAGTACATGTTGTAACTTCTTTTACTCTAGCATATGAACCATAATCTTCATATCCAAAATCTGGTGGTGGAGTATTATCTGTATTTCTACCACACGCGTCACAAATAAAGTCTCCATTATAGTCGTAGTGTGGTTCTTTAAAGATTACATCTACAATGTCTCCTGTTTCTAATTCAATTTCTAATAAATTACAATAATCAGTTGAGGTATGCTCACAAATTCTATAGTGGAAGTTTGGATTTCCATCAAGCCAACCTGTATCATCATGAATAACGATACCACCTGTACTATTTTCATCTCCAAACATACAAGCTTCGCACCATACTCTGTGAGTATTGTCTGTAACTGATTCAAATTTAATTTTGTGAAGTGATACTACAGATTCCCATCCACAAATTGAACATACATCTTGGTGAGTTTTTTCATCTTTCGATAAAAATACTCTATCGTGAACTTCTTCTTCAAATCTTTCGCCACATCTTACGCATTCATGCCAATGCTTATTTGCATCAGCAACCCATGCTTTATCTGGGTCATCAAGATTTGGAACCATATATGAATCTCTTTTTGCAAGTATTTCGATTAATTCTGTATTGGTAACATCACCATTCGAAATAAACAAGTGTCCTTTTGCTGGATCATCTGGATTTTCAATTCCACATCTAGCACAATAACCTGCTTCGGTACATGTAGACTCTACCCAATCATGTCCTAATGCATCATGATTAATTGTTCCACAACCATAAATACAAATAGAAGGTTCTGTACATGTTGCAACTGTAAATTTATGATTACCTGTAGGGCTATTAGGACAATTTCCAATAGCATTGCCAATTGCATCTAAAGCAACAGTAGCTGGCATTCTAACATAATATCCTGTTCCTGTAGAATAGTCTGCTAAAACCAATCTACAAAGCTCATTTTTCTGTTCTTCATCTAAACCAGGTTTTTCATAGTATGTGATGTTTCTTGTAAGAAATCTTTCAGCTTCCCCAACTCCTAAATTTGCGGAAGATTCAGCATCAAACAAGTACCACATAGCACCTTCTTCTTGCAAAACATCTGGAATTCCATCTCCATCTTCATCTTCTTCAGGCAAATATTCAATCTTTGAAAAATCTGCTCTAGCAAAATCAAACAAATAACCTTCATAGAAACTAGTTGCCACACCAAAAGACACATCTTTTTGTCTTCTATGAGCAGCACTTCCCACTGTATCTCCAAGGGCTTGAGCACGAACATTATTAACTTGTGTAATGTATCTGTATCCAGCTGTTGTAGCAATACCAACTAAAATGATAGTTACAATTATTACTATAACCAATGAAATCATTGACATACCTTTTCTGTTCATCGCTCTCACCTCTTTTCTACAAAAATACACAAATATTCACCCTAAAGTGTACCATATTATATATACCTTGTAATCATTGCAACGTTTTTGTAAACAAAACTTAAAATATCTTTCATTAATAATAACCACAAATTTTCACACTTAACATAATTATACCACTTTTTCAAGCATTTATCAAATAAAGGGGCTATTTCTAGCCCCTTTTAACCCTCTATTTAATTTTATAAAAATCCATTGTATTTTTGGTAACTTGTTCTGCAAATTTTTCCAAAGACATTTCCTTAAAATCCGCAATTTTTTGTGCTGTAAATCTCACATTGGCAGGCTCGTTTCTCTTGCCCCTCAATGGTTCTGGGCACATATATGGTGCATCAGTTTCAACAAAAATTTTGTCTAAAGGCACAAATTTTGCAACGTCAATTAAACCTTTAGCATTTTTAAAAGTAATGGGGCCTGCCAAAGAAATAAAGCCTCCAAGCTTAATAATTTCTTTTGCAATTTCAAGGCTTGAAGAAAAGCAGTGCATCACAAAACCGCAGTCTATTTTGTTATTTTTTAGTATTTCTAACATATCCATATCTGCATTTCTAGAATGAATACAAACTGGTAATTTAAGCTCATTTGCAAGATTAATTTGCTCAATAAAATGCTTTTTTTGATTTTCTTTATTTACACCTTCACCATGATAATCAAGCCCAATCTCACCAATTGCAACGATTTTATGATTTGTATCATTTTTAATTAATTCTTCGATAAAGCTTAAATCCACTTCATCATCATTGCAAAACTCTGGATATAGACCAATTGTTGTAAAAACGCTCTCATGGCTTTGTGCTACTCCTAGAGCCACTTTTGAGGTTTCTTCATCAGTCCCAATATTTATCATAAATTCAATATCATTGTTTACAGCATTTTCAACCACTTGATCTAATTCCTCACCATAATATTCAGGATATAAGTGGCAATGTGAATCTATTAACTTCATTTTTTTACCTCTATTTTTATATTTTTGTTGTACGAACAATTGTTTTTGTATATAATTGAATTGCCTTCTCATGCAATGAGTATACTCAAGGCAGGAAGGAGGAAAAATATGCGAAGGATCTTCGTAAAGGTACTAATAGCTTTTTTTGCTTTCTTGTTTATACTTGAAAACATTGCATATTAGTACAACAAAAGGAGTAAGCTCTGCACGCTTACTCCTTTTTCGTATGCAAAAAATCTTCGTTTTTTCGCTTTTCAGCTAATACTATTATACCACTAATTGGACTTTTGTCAAATATTAATGTACGTCTTCTCCTTCTGCAACAGCATCGTCAACAAATAATACCTTTACTACATCGCCCTCACCTGCTGCTAAAAGCATACCATTTGATTCAATGCCTTTTAATTTTGCAGGCTTTAAGTTTGCAACAAGAACTACTTTTTTACCAATTAATTCCTCTTCAGTGTAGTATTTTTGTAAGCCTGAAACTATTTGTCTTTCTTCATTTCCAAGTGTAATTTTTAATTTGTATAATTTGTTTGAGCCTTCAACTTTTTCACACTCTAAAATCTTTGCAACTTTAAGTTTAACTTTATCTAAATAATCTATTGTAATTTCTTCATCATTTGAAACAACATTTGCATTTTTATTTGCTGCAAGTCTTGCTTCTTCTTTAGCTCTTTCTTCTTGTTTTTTAGCCTCTTCTTTGATTTTTGCAATTACTTCTTTTTCATCAAATTTTGTAAATAAAACATCTACATTTTCAAGAGAAATTCCTGGTTCAACTTCAACATAATTCCACACTGCTTTTGGAAGCTTTAACCAAGTTCTAATCTTAGCTGAAGAAGCAGGCATAAATGGTTCCATCAAGTTTGAAACATTTGCAACTAAAACTGTGCAAGTATAAATAACATTATTAAATTCTGTTTTATCGTCTTCCTTTGCTAAAATCCAAGGCTTCTTTTCATCGTAATATCTGTTGCCTTCTTCTATTAATCTGATAACTTTGCTTGAAGCTTCTTTAAACTCTAATTTTTCAATGTCTGCTGAAACTTCGTCATATGCTTTTAAAATTAAAGCTTTAATTTCTTCATCCATTTTTCCTTCTGGAACTTCACTTAAACCTTTAAATTTTAAAGTTCTATTAACAAAATTTCCATATTTGTTAGTTATCTCATTATTGTGACAAGTAACGTAATCTAAAACATTGAAGCTTGTATCTTTCTTCTCTGGTCCATTATTAATTAAATGGAATCTAACGGTATCTGAATTATATTCATCACAAAACTCCTTAACAGGTTTTGCATTTCCCTTACTCTTTGAAATTTTTTCATCATTGAAGTTTAGATATTCAGATGAAACAATAACATCTGGAAGTCTCCAATTATCTTTAAGTGCAAGTAAAATTCCTGGGAAAATAATACTATGGAAAGTAATATTATCTTTTCCATGAACCATGTAAATTTTTGAATCAGGATTTTTCCACCAATCTTCAAAGTTCAATCCTCTATCTTCGCAAACCTTCATAGCTGCTGTAACATATCCTAATACCGCTTCTATCCATACATACATCTTTTTATCTTCATAACCTGGTATTGGAATATCTATACCCCAACTTAAATCTCTAGTAATAGCTCTATCTCTTAAACCTTCTCTTAAATATTTTTCAGTTTCATTTTGAGCATTTACTCTCCAAAGATGTTTATTCTTTTTAACATTAGCTTCAATTTCTGGTTGTAATTTTGAAAGCGCAATATATAAATTTTTATTATCTTTCTTAATTACTTTTGTACCGCAATCTGTGCAAGTTGCACCTTCTTGATCTTTTTCAGTTGGTACATATCCACAATCACAAGAATCGCATTTTGTAACTCTTCCGCAATTTGGACAAACAATTTGAAGTTCTCTATCTGCTAAGAATTTTTTACATGTAGGACAATATGCTTGTGGTTCAATCTTTTCATAAACATATCCGTTGTCATACATTTTCTTAAAGATTTCCATACACTTTTGTTTATGATAATCTGTTTCTGTTTTTGTATATAAATCATAAGTAAAGTTTAAAGCATCAAATGCTTCTAAAAACATTTTATGATATTTTTCAGAAATTTCATTTGGAGAAATTCCTTCTAATTTTGCTCTTTCTGTAATTGGTGTTCCGTGGCAATCAGAACCTGAAACGTATAAAACGTCATCTCCTTTTGCTCTATGATAACGTGCAAGCAAGTCTCCACCAATAAGACCTGCAGCATGGCCTAGGTGCAATTTGTAGTTTGAATATGGCCATGCACCTCCAATTAATACTTTCATTTTATCTCTCCTTTTTATTTACATTTCAGCAACGAATGTTGCGATTGCATATTCACCTTCATGAGAAAGTGATAAGTCGCAATATTTTAAATTTTTTAATTCATCTATTTCTGCAAGTTTTCCATTAAACTTTGCAATTGGCTTCCCTTTTTCATTCTTTATAACTTCATAATCCTTATAATTATAGTCATCTTTTATATAAGAAGATAAAGCCTTATACATTGCTTCTTTAGCAGCAAAACGAGCAGCATAACTTTGGTACTTTCCGCATTCGACATGACTCACAATATTCAATTTCTTCATCTGTATAAACTCTCTTTAAAAAAGTATCGCCACTTTTTTCAATTGCTTCTTTTATTCTCGAAACTTTTGTAATGTCATTTCCACAAAAAATCATTGACTTTACCTCCCTTCGTTTGCACAAAAATCTAGCATATATGATAACAAAAAAATGTTAAAAATTCAAGCTATTTGTAGTTATACAAAAAGAAGGCAGCCATTTGGCTGCCTTTAATCTTCCACTTCTTGTTCAATTTGTGGCAAATCTGCCTCTTCCTGACTTTCAACAGTATCAGTTGTAAAAGGTAATTGTTCCGAAACAGGAAGTCTAAAAACATAATCATGAGTAAAATTACCAAGTGAAAATGTCCAAAAAGTTCTTCTATAACCTCTTGTATAAACACATAGTACAGGCTCTAGATACTCTTCTTTTTCAATAATAATAAATGGTGTGCCACTTGGAACTGATGCTGTTTCCCATTTTGTTTTACCATTAACATCAATCACTTCTCGCAAATAAGTATAATGATTGTCCTTACTTCTTGATATAAATTTTGCTCCATCTTTGGAATCTACATCAATATATTCAATTCCTGCAATCCGAATCACTTCAGGCTCTTCGCTTTCAAAGTACTCACCATTAGAGAAAAGTCCTGCTAATACACCAACTACCATAACAACAACCATTATCAACCAACCAGATAAAAACTTTGCTTTATAAACAAGTGAATAAATAAGTTGCAAGATAAATCCCAATAAAAGAAAACCAAGCATAATACCCATATTTATCCTTTCAACTTGATATCATTTTACGTGCCTCAAGCTGGCACAAAAATAAAAAATCTTGTACCATTAAAAAGAAGCCTTCTTCTAAAAAATATCCTAATTGCTTCGCATTATATCACATGTTATAAGTTATGTAAACATATATTGCAAGAATTTGGTCTTTATGATATATTTTCTACTAAGAGGTGTTTTTATTGGAAAAACTAATAATAAATGGTGGAAAAAGACTTGAAGGTACAGTTGCAATCAATGGCGCCAAAAATGCTGCTGTTGCCATTTTACCTGCAACAGTTTTAATAAATGGAAAATGTATCATCGAAAATCTACCTAATATAAGTGATATAAAACTATGTTGTCAAATCTTAGAAAGTATTGGTGCAAAGATTAAATATATTTCACCTAGTACAATAGAAGTAGATTCTTCCAACATAAATAAAACTGAAATATCACCTGACGTAACAAGAAAATTTAGAGCATCTTACTATTTTATTGGCTCTTTACTTTCTAGATTTCACAAAGCACAAGTTGGAAGCCCTGGCGGATGCAACTTAGGTACTCGTCCAATAGACCAACACATAAAAGCATTTGAAGCACTTGGTGCTACAGTAGATTGTGAAGGTGGTTTAATCACAGCAGATGGAAAAGATTTAAAAGGCGGACACATATACTTAGATATAGTAAGTGTTGGTGCAACTATAAATGCAATTCTTGCAGCTACTTTATGCGAAGGCGTTACAGAAATTGAAAACGTTGCAAAAGAGCCTCACGTAGTTGACGTTGCAAACTTTTTAAACTTAATGGGAGCAAACATTAGAGGTGCTGGAACAGATATCATAAGAATCACAGGCGTCAAAGAATTAAAAGGTGGTCCTTCATATTCAATAGTTCCAGACCAAATCGAAGCCGGCACATATATGCTAGCTGCTGCCATTACAAAAGGGGACATCACAATCACAAATTGTATTACAAAGCACTTAGACCCTATTTCTGCAAAGCTTAAAGAAATGGGAGTT
>CAMUYU010000010.1 GCA_947164995.1 uncultured Clostridia bacterium | reverse complement strand
AGAGAAATAAGTAGTACTTTTTTGCCATATTTTGGTATGAAAAACCTATTGCAACTAGCGAATTTAAATGCTATAATCAAGTGCAGTAAAGGGAAACCTTTACTGCACTACATAATTTAATTGCCGGTGTGGCGGAATGGCAGACGCACATGACTCAAAATCATGCGGGAAACCGTGTGGGTTCAAGTCCCACCACCGGTACCAATGACGTATCAGTTCGAACAAAAAAATCATTCAAGCAATTGAATGATTTTTCTTTAGTATATAAAAGAAGATAGAGGAGGAAAAACAAATGAATGAATCAAACGGAAAGAAACAAACAGTTGCATTATGGATTTTTGGAATACTAGTAATAGTTTTAATTGCAATTATAGTAGGATTATTATTGCAAGCTCAAACTAGAAATCAAGAACTAGCAGCCAAAGATGCGAAAATAGAACAAAAGGAACAAGAACTAGCACAATTAAAAGAGAATAATAACAATGATATTAGTTTTAAAGTAAAAGAGTATAAAATTGATTTAACACATGCTAAAAAAGGTGATAAGATTAAACAAGTGATAGACAATAATTATACTGTTTATTTTGATATAGAGAACGAATTTGAAGATTTTATGTCTTGGAAAGTTTCAGTTAATGATGGAGAAACAATTATTGAGGATGCATCTTATTATGATGCTCCAAATAGAATAATAAAAGTTTTCACGTTTGGAAAATACTTTTTCTATACAAATCATGATTATACGGACATAAGATACCAAAAATTATTTGCCGTAAATGATGAAGGAAAATTAATAAAAGAAATTTATGAACTAGATAACGAAAATCAAGGAATGATACTTAGCAAGTTTACATTTGCAGATAATAGCTTAATAATTAATGCCTCGAGGTACTCTCATGGAGGTTCTATTATAGCTATAGCTTATGACAATGTTTATCCAGACCAATTTGACACTGAAAACTTTACTAAAATACCTCAAGATATGTCAGTAGAATCTGAATATACGTATAAAGTTGAAATGGATAGTTCAATAGATTTTGACAACCCAACTGAAAAAATATTACAGACTTTTAGAGGCTATTTAGAATCAAATAAGGAATACATTGTTTCAAAGTATTCCAAGTATTCAACAAAAGATTTAAAAGAAATGATTGAAGATTATTTAAAATAAAAAGAGCGATAATGAAATTATAGATAAATATGCAATAATCATAAACAAAAATCAAAGTTGTAAATAATTAAGATACTTGGTACCAAAAAAACGAGATTGAATTTTCAGTCTCGTTTTTTTTGTATTGATTAATAATTAACCATGTCGGCCATACCAAAAGCATGAGTATCTAGCTAAAGAAAAACTGGCTGACCTTTGTTCTTTGCCGTTTTCTCTAACCAAAAATTTGTATCCCAATTCATCCTCTTCATCATCTATAAGAAAGATTTCTTTGCCACTTTTTTTATAAATTGGAGAAGAGCCATCAATGTACTTACGAGGAATATCATCCCTCCATTCATCAATCTTTCTTTTGGTTAGTTTAGCGCACTCAATAGATAGTCTTGTTTCAGGATTAGTTGTTTTGACAATGCCGCCATGGCTTAACTCTTGCCATGCATTTTCAGTTTGCCGATCATCAAAGATTACCCACATTTATGATTAACCTCCATAAAATTTAAAATACGTTTACATAATATCACAAAATAAGCTTTTTGTCAATGTCAAAGGCTGTATAAATTGACAGTTTATGTCTACTATGATAAAATTTATAAGGTTTTGAAAAGCAACAAAAAGAATCTTTTTGAAAATCAATCGCAAAGGGTTCTTTGCGATTTTTTTAATGGAGTGATAAATAATGGATATAGAACTAATAGAAAAAAGCGAAAAAGTACAAGAAGATATAAAAAAGCAACCAGTTAAAATATTGTCTCATGATGAAACTTTAGATCTTTTAATTAATAGCACTAAATCTATAGCAAGATTTGGTGATGGTGAATTAAAAATTATTAATGGCAGAAGAGTAGGGTTTCAAGAAGAAAATAGTGAACTAGGAAAAAGATTAGAAGAAGTTTTGTGTTCAAAACAAGATTTTTGTCTAATTGGAATTTTAGATGAACTAAATGGATATGAAAATCATAAAGAAGATGCAACAGAATACTGGATTAAATATCTTTATGATTATAGAGATGTTTGGCTAAAATATGTAGATGTTAATAGAGAGTATTGCTCGGCCAATATCACAAGACCATATATGGCGTATTTAGATAATTCAGGTTGTGGCGAATATTTTGAAAAAATGAAAAAACTTTGGGATAACAAAGATTTAGTCATTTGTGAAGGAAAATTTACAAGACTTGGAATAGGAAATGATTTGCTTGATAATTGTAAATCTATTAAGAGGGTTTTGTGTCCTGCAACAAATGCTTTTAATAAATATGATGAAATAATAAACACAGTAAGAAAGTATTCTAAAGATTCCTTAATTTTGCTTGCTCTTGGCCCAACGGCAACAGTACTTGCATATGATTTGGCAAAAGAAGGATATCAAGCTCTTGATGTTGGCCATGTAGATATTGAATATGAATGGTTTTTGAAAAAAGCAACCAATAAAGAAAAAGTAGAAAATAAGTATGTAAATGAAGTTGCTGATGGAAAAAATCCTGGTGAAATTAAAGATGAAAAATATGAAAGTCAAATTGAGGCAATAATAGAATAGAAAAAGGGGGATATATATTGAAATTAATTAGTATTATAGTTCCTATATACAATGTTGAAAACTATTTGGAAGACTGTTTAGAATCTATTATTAATCAGACATATTCTAATTTGGAAATTATTTTAGTTGATGATGGCTCAAAAGATAATTGTGGAAAAATATGTGATATATATGCCGAAAAAGACAAAAGAATTAAAGTAATTCATAAAGAAAATGGTGGGCTATCAGATGCTAGAAACTATGGAATAGAAGCAGCAACAGGTGAATATATTATGTTTGTTGACTCAGATGATTTGATGGAACTTACTGCTTGTGAAAAGTTATGTAATGAAATAGAGTCAAAAGATGCAGACATGGTTATAGGTAACTACATATATGTTAACAATGATGGAACACCATGGTCTAGTGAAGTATTTCCTAAATCAAAATATAAAAATTTTAAATTAAGCATTAAAGATTATGGTGATTCATTCTATGTTATGAATTCGGCAGTTTGGAATAAGATATATAAATTAGATTTTATTAATAAAAATAATATGAGATTTGTAGTTGGCATTCCAGGAGAAGATGCACCATTTACCACATTATATTTTATTAAATCAAAAAATGTGTACTACATTGATGATGTTGTTTACAAATATAGACAAAGAGAAGATACATCTTCAATTTCTAATAATTGTACAGCAAAATATTTTGAAGGAATTAGTGTTGCATATAAACTTATATATAATAATTTCAAGGATAACAATGAATTGGGATTTTATAGATTTTTCTACGCAAAGAGTATGACATATATATTCTATAAATTCATTGATTCTAATAAACTTACAAATGAAGAAAGAATTGAAGTATTGTCAAATATGAGATGGTTTTACAAACTTAGTAAAGAACTAAATGTTCCTGCATGCCAAGATTCACTTTCAATTTTGTTAGATAAAATAATAAGTGAAAAATATAATGAAGTTATAGATATTTGTAGAGTTATAGCTGATGTACGTTCATTTATGACGGCTGAGCAAAGAGAAAAAATGTCAAAACCAGACGCACAAATGTATGAAAGACTTAGAAAAGATGTTCCAAACCATATAAATAATGATTAAGAAGAGGGGATCTTATGGATGAAAAATTTATTAGTATTCTAGTTCCTTGTTACAATACAGAAAAGTATATTGGCAAATGTATAGAGTCTATTTTGAACCAAACATATGGAAATTTTGAACTAATATTATTAAATGATGGATCAACAGATAATAGCCTTAATATTATGCAAGAATATGCACAAAAAGATAATAGAATTTTTGTTATAAGTAGGGAAAATAAGGGAATTGCTATATCTAGAAATGAACTTATTAAACGTAGCCATGGGGAATATGTGATGTTTGTAGATAGTGATGATACTATTTCAAAATATATTCTTGAAGATATGATAAAAGCTATGAAAGAGTCAAATGCGGAATTAGCAGTTTCTCCGGCAAGATTTGTATATGAACCTACAAATGAGGAAATAATACAAAGTGATAATTTGCAATATGATATTTTTGATAAGAAGCAAATGATGTATGAATTCATCCGTGTTGAAGACTTTTACCATTATCCAGTTGCAAAATTATATAAAAAAGAATTGCTAAATAACATAGAATTTCCAATTAATAGAATTTATGAGGACTCATCAACAATATATAAAATCCTTTATAACTTAAATAATAATGCTGTTGTACTAAAACAACCTTATTATAATTATTTAAGAGGTAGAGAAGATAGCATTACAACAAAAAAATATTCACAAAAGCATCTTAATGATAACTTTTTGTATCTAAATGAAAGACATGATTTTTATATGAAAAACATGCCTGAACTTTCAAATGAGTCAAAATTAGGATATTTAAAAAATGCTTTTAATCTACTAAGTAGAGCATATAATTCAAAAGATGATGAAATAATTAATTCTGAAATAGTCAAACAAGTAGAAAATAATATTTCAATCATTTATAACTCGATAGATGATTTTAGTAAGACTAGGGAAATGATAGGAAAATATGGATTGGTTTGTCTATATTACATGTTGAATAATAAAAGAGAAGAATTTATGCAAGTACTTGATTTTATAGAAGCAAGTAGAAAATTAGAAATAGGGAAAAATTAATTTAATAATATATATTTATCCTAAGAAAATAATTTTTACTAGGAGGTAACTAATGAGAGTAGTGGGTTATTATGCTTCGTTTAACCACCAAGATATGCTAGAACATATAAATCTTGATGCGCTTACACAAATTAATTATTCTTTTTTACTTCCGCGGTCAGATGGCACATTATATTTTCTTGATGAAGAAAATGTAAGGCATGTTGTTTCTATTGCACACCAAAAAGGAATAAAGATATTTGTTTCAGTCGGCGGTTGGAGTAACGAAAAGAAAGAAAAATTAAGTTCTATTTTTGAAACGATAATGAATCGCGATGAACTCCGGAAAGATTTTTTAAAAAATGTTTTAGAAATTGTTAAAGAATATGATTTTGATGGTGTTGATTTTGACTGGGAGTTTCCAACTAAGGAATATCAAAAAGTATTAGAAGAAATCATTACAAAGCTCAGTAAAAGTCTCCATCAAATGAAGAAAGAACTTTCTATGGCTATTTATTTTGCTGTTGATGGTGATGAAAAATATAATTGGATTAGTGCTATATCTAATTTAGTAATTTCAAAATTAGATTTTTTCGGCATTATGACATATGATGATGAAGCAGTAAATCACTCATCATTGGAACTTGCAGAAAAGTGTGTTGAATATTGGGTAGAAAGAAGAAAGGTTTCTAAAGAAAAAATTCTAATAGGAATTCCTTTTTACTCGAGACCATCGGCCTTTTTATACTCAGAACTTATAGCTTTGTCTGCCATTAATGCGACAAATGACTACTATGGAATTGAATCATATAATGGTATTCCAACAGTAAGGAGAAAGACATTTTTTGCAAAGGAAAAATGTGGTGGACTTATTATTTGGGCAATAAACTATGATGTAAAAGGAAAAGATAGTCTTTTAAATGTAGTTCAATCTGCGTTATAAAAATCCTCGGCAAATTGCTGAGGATTTTTTGCTATAATAATATAAATCTACTATTACGTTAGTATTACAAAGGTTGATATATAGGGCTTTTTTTGATAGTATTAATAATGGGTTATTGTATATGATACTTAGAGAGGATGGTGAAACTATTGAAAGAAGATAAAGGCGAAATAATTGTTTGGCTTTTGATAATTTTTATATTATGTTTTTGCATTTTTAAATATATTCAAATGACAAAAGTCTCATTAAACGATTTAACATATCATAGCTCAAATTCGGATTATAACGATACTTATCAACCTCAAATACAAACTGAAAACTTTAACGAAGAAAACTACAATAACAACGATAGTCAAGATGAAATAGAGTATGATACAAACGTTACTATTTCTCAAGAAACAATTAATAATGTTTTAAACTATTATAATAATAACAATAATACAGAAGATAATTCAAATAAATTTTCGGATAATAATACTCCAACAAACACAAGTAATCCAGATAAGACTAGCACAATAGATAATAAACCATCACCACCAACACCAATTTATCCTACTCCATCAAATGTTTCATCTGGAAAATCTGATGCAAGATTATTGTATTATAATCAATTAAATTATGATGAAAAACAAATTTATAATACTATAGAAAAAGCATGTAAAAATTTTAACGGAGATATTGAATTAAATAATGCAGATAGAGAGAAGGTTATGGTTGCCACTTATGCATTAACTCTTGACCATCCAGAATACTATTGGACAAGTCAATATCAATTTAAAATTGTAAATAATGATTATGTTGTCGAAATTATTTATGATATTCCTTTAAATGCTAAAGAAATGATGCAAAAAATTGATAGAAATGTTGATTCAATTCTTACAAAAATGAAATCGCAAAATATTACTTCGGATTATGATAAATTGAAATTCTTTTATGAATGGATTATAAATAATACAAAATATGGTTCAACATATGATTCGCAAGAAATCACAAGTGTACTAGTAAATCACACCTCTGTTTGTGCTGGTTATTCAAAGGCATTTTTATACTTGTGTCAAAAATCAAATATTGAATGTGCCTACGTTTCAGGCTACACAAAACAAAATGAATCTCATGGATGGAACATAGTAAGAGTAGGGCAACATTATTATTGGGTTGATGCAACTTGGGGAGACCCTGTATTTGCTGGAGAAGCGGATGATGAAATAAATTATAACTATTTTTTAGTAGATGATGAAGAATTAATGAAAAATCATAGAATTGATTATAGCATTAGATTTGCTTCAGACTATCCAACTACTAGAAAATTTAATTATCCATCTTGTACAGATAAATCGCTAAATTATTATAGAAGAAATGGTTCATATTTTGATAGATATGACATGATGAGAATAAGAGATTATTTTAAAGAAAAATTTAGAAATAACATTTATTCTGATATAGAAATAAAATTTGCAAACAAAAGTGATTACGATTCATTTTTATATAATTACTTAACTCAAGAAGATCCTTATATTTATGATGATATAAATGCTATAAAAACTAATTTTTATGGTACGATTAGAGTTTACTATACAACAGTAGAAAGTTCATATTATGTTAAAATCTCAGTTGAATTCATATAATATTGAATAATAAGGAATAGTGATAGATTTTTGAAGGGAATTTCATGAAGAAATTCCCTTTTTTAGCTTGAAATATAAGGTTTTTTTGTATAAAATATAGTGGACGTATTATGTATATAGAAGAGGTGTTTTTTTAAATGATTACAGACAAAGAATTAGCAGATTTGATTTTTCCAAATATTACAAAGACAGTAGAAGACTATGAGGCAATGTATCCAGAGAGAAATTTACCAGAAGGTGCAATTGTTACTAGATATGCTCCTAGTCCTACAGGTTATATTCATATAGGTGCTTTATATCAAAGCTTTGTATCACAAGCTTTTGCGAGACAAACAAATGGTGTGTTTTTCTTAAGAGTTGAAGATACAGATACAAAACGTACCATAGATAATGGTATTCATCATATTATTAACGGATTAAAAGAATACAACGTTAGATTTGATGAGGGACAAATTGATGATAATAAATCAATTGGAAATTATGGCCCTTATGTTCAAAGTGAAAGAAAAGATATTTATCAAGCATTTGTTAAAGCTCTCATAGAAAGAGGAATGGCATATCCTTGTTTTTGCTCACCAGAAGACTTAGAAGCAATTCGTCAAAAACAAGAAAAAACTAAAGCAAGAATTGGTTACTATGGTCCATGGGCTACTTGTAGAAATTTAAGTAATGACCAACGTGCAGAAAGAATTAAAAATGGAGACCCATATATTATTAGATTAAAATCTCCAGGAAACTTTAATCATAAACGTACATTAGTAGATGCAATAAAAGGTAAATTAACTTTCCCAGAAAATGATTTAGACCTAGTTATTTGTAAATCTGATGGACTTCCAACTTATCACTTTGCACATTTAGTTGATGACCACTTGATGCGTACAACACATGTAATTAGAGGAGATGAGTGGGTGGCATCACTTCCAATTCATGTTCAACTCTTTGAAGTGTTTGGATTTACTCCACCAACATATTGTCACATTGCTCCAATTTCAAAAATGGAAGATGGAAAAGTTAGAAAGATTAGTAAAAGAAAAGACCCAGAGGCTGCAACATCTTATTACCATGAGCTAGGAGTTCCACTAGAAGCAGTTAAACTTTATCTTGGAACTTTAGCAAATTCGGGCTTTGAGCCTTGGTATACTTCAAATCCTGCAGTTAAAGCAGAAGAATATGTGTTTGAATTTGCTAAGATGTCAAAGAGTCCAGCAATATTTGATTTAGATAAATTAAACTTTATTTGTAAAGAATATATGGCTAAGATTTCTGCAAAAGAAGTTTATGAGGGAATAGCAAAATACTTAGAAGAGTTTGATCAAGATTTTTACAAATTATTCACTGCTAATCCAGAATACTCTACAGCATTTTTAAATATTGAAAGAGAGCAAAAGAAACCACGTAAAGATTTAGCTTACTATTCAGATGCTAAGAAAGAAATGTGGTACATGTATGATGAATTATTTACAAATAGTTGGGAAGATAAAGAATATAAAGTTGATATAGATATGCTAAAAGACTATGTTTCAAATTATTATGATGCAACTAAGACTCAACAAGAATGGTTTGATGATATGGCCGAATTTGGCAAAAAGTATAATTATGCTACTACAAAAGAATACAAAGCAAGTCCAGAAGCTTTTGCAGGAAGTATAGGAAATATTTGTGAGATGCTTCGTTATGTTGTTACAACAAAGCATCAATCACCGAGTTTATATGAAATTTTGAAATTGTTAGGAAAAGAAAGAATTCTAAATAGAATTAATAGTTTTGAAAATAATAAATAAGGAGTGTTTCTTATGAATCTTGAGCAAGTATGCCCTAAATGTGGAAGTATGTTGATTTATGATGCAAATTTAGATAGCTATTTTTGTAGCTTGTGTAATGAATATTACTATGCATCAGAATTTGAAAAACATGAAGATAATCAGTTTACAGGTCTTTATATGGAAATAAAATGCAAGATGTGCAACAAAAACACAATAGTTAGCAAAAAGTTTAATTACGGTATTTGTCCGTTTTGCTACAATAACCTTATAGACATTGTTGATGGAGTATATGAGTTCAAGCCTAAATTTATACTTAAATTTCAAGATACAAAAGAAAACTTTTTAAAGCATTTCTTTTCAAATGCAAAATCTCAAGGTGTACCAAATGAAATACTTGCAAATATCAACCTTGAGTCTATAAAGGGTGTTTATATTCCTTTTTATCTTTACACAATTGAAAATAGTGCAGACTGTTTCATGCAAACAAAAGAAAGTGGAGGAAGACGAGCAGCAGATGATTATTATTTTCAAAAACTTTCGTATACCGATGAGAGTGATGTCTTAATTGATGCAACGAAGTTATTATCTAATGATTTAGTAAATGAACTATGTGATTTTAACTTTAAAGATGTGGATATGTTTTTTGCAAAACATTTGGGTGATTTTTTTGCACTTCAACCTACCCATTCAGACATTACTGCGTGGGCCGAATTAGGAAAAATTGTTAAAGCACACACAGAAAGAGAAATGGAAAAATTCAAAGATAAAAACGAAGACATTAAAGAAGTTAGAGCATTTAATAAAATAAAAAATATTTCAAGAAAAATGGTATTATTACCATTTTGGATTTTTGATTATAATTCATATGGTGAAACACATTACTTATATATTAACGGTCAAACCTTAAAAATGGCTAGTGATATGCATTTTGAAAGTAATAGAAAAGTTAAGAAAGGTTTATTTGGACCAAAGATAGAAGAAGCTGATGAGCAAGTAAGGGTTATTTATAGAGATAAAGTTAAGCACATAGAATATAGAACAAATCTAGAATATATGAATGAATTAAATAAATATGCTGTTAATAAAAATGATAGATCAGCAGAAATAAGAAAAGTTAGATAACTAATATTGAAAGGTTTATTTATGAGTAAGATATTAGGTGTAGATGGGAATAGTATTATGAATAGAGCCTTCTATGGCATAATGGGTAGAAATATCATGAAAACAACAACGGGTATTTTTACCAATGCCATATATGGCTTTTTAGCTATATTAAATAAAACAATAGAAGACTTTAAGCCAGATTATATTTGTGTTGCATTTGACCTAAAAGCGCCAACTTTTAGACATCAAAAATATGACCAATATAAAGGCACGCGTAAACCAATGCCCGAAGAACTTGTGCCTCAAATGAGTCTTATTAAAGATGTTTTGAAGGCTATGAATATTAAAATTATAGAGCTTGAAGGTTATGAAGCAGATGATATTTTAGGTACTATTTCTAAAATGGCAGAAGAAGAAAATGACAATAATGAGGTGCTTTTATTAACAGGTGACAGAGATTATTTCCAATTAGTATCATCTAAAACTACTGCAAGAATTCCTACAACAAAACAGGGAAATACAGAATATACCGATTATACACCAGCTCTTATTGAAGAAAAATTTGGAATTAAACCAATTCAATTTTTAGAGATAAAAGGCCTAATGGGAGATGCTTCAGATAACATTCCTGGAATTCCTGGAGTGGGTGAAAAAACAGCATTTACGCTTATTCAAAAATATGAAAATATAGATAATATTTATGACATTCTTTCAAAGAATGAAGAGGTAGAAGGAATTAAAGGAAAACTTCGTGAGAAAATAGAAGCTAATAAAGATTTAGCTTATTTATCTAAAGATTTAGGTACTATTTTTAGAGAAGTTCCATTAAATCTCACATTAGATGATATAAAAGTTCAAGAAGTAAATAATGATGAATTATATAGTATTTTTATAAAATTACAATTTAAAAACTACATAGAAAAATATAAATTGTCAGCACCTGAAAATTCTGAAAAAACGGAAAACGAAGGTGCTATTAGTCATGCATATAAAGAAAAAGAATTTGTTGAAACAAGTCAGCTTGATGAAGTTTTAAAAGGAAGTTCAATTTATTATTACAACGAAAAAAGCTTGGCAGTTATTAATGATAATAAGCTTTTTTATACTTTTAATCCTTCAAATGAACTACTAAAAAAATACTTTGAAACAGATAGTTTAAAGACAAGTTATGATGTAAAAAGCACATATATTTCTTTAAATGCAAAAGAAATTATTCCAAGAGGACTAGACTTTGATATTAAAATTGCATCATATCTATTAAATCCTACAAAGAATAAATATTCTATTAATGATATTATATTAGAAGAATTAGGGATTTTAATTGAAGAAACTAGTAAAAAAGAGGCAGAGCAAATTAGCTTTTTATCAACTAATAACGCTGAAAGTACAGAAGACATAGCCAAGGAAAAAGAAACTGCTATTTCGTATGTAAAATATATAGAAACATGTAAAACTATTTTAGAAGAGAAATTAAAAAGCGAAGAAGAGTATAAGTTATTCCATGAAATAGAAATGCCATTTAGATTGGTTCTTGCAAGAATGCAAATTGCAGGTGTTTTAGTAGATAAAGAGATGCTTCAAAAGTATCAAAAAGATTTATCTCAAAAAGTTACAAATCTAAATGACGAAATAATGGAAATAGCAGGAGAACCTTTTAACGTTAATTCGCCAAAGCAATTAGGACATATTTTGTTTGAGGTGCTACATTTATACGCTCCAAAGAAAACAAAAAGCGGTTATTCAACGGATGCTGAAACACTAGAAAAATTAAGAGAAGACCATCCTATAATAGAAAAAATATTAGAATATAGAACACTTGCAAAGCTAAAATCAACATATGCAGATGGATTATTACCACTAGTAAAAGATGATGGAAGAATACATGCTTCATTTAATCAGACAGTTACAGCAACTGGAAGAATTAGCTGCTCAGATCCAAACTTGCAAAATATTCCTATTCGTACAGAAATAGGAAGAGAGTTTAGAAAAGTATTTGTAGCTCCAAAAGGTTATAAATTTATTGATGCAGACTATTCGCAAATTGAATTAAGAGTATTAGCACATATATCAAATGACCAAACAATGATTAATGGTTTTAAAGAAGGCTTAGATGTTCATCAAATTACAGCTTCACAAGTATTTGAAGTTCCTCTTGAAGAAGTTACAAAGAAAATGCGTAGTGAAGCAAAGGCAGTTAATTTCGGTATTGTATATGGAATTTCAGATTTTGGACTTGGTGCCAATATTGGTATTTCAAGATTTAAAGCAAAGACATATATTGAAAAATATTTCTTAAAATACCCTGGCATAAAGGCATTTATGAACATGGCAGTTGAAGAATGCAAATTAAAAGGTTATTCAAAAACAATGTGGGGAAGAAAGAGATATGTTCCTGAAATAAATGCTAAAAATTATAATATAAGGCAAGGCGCAGAAAGAATTGCTATGAATACACCAATTCAAGGAAGTGCGGCAGATATTATAAAAATAGCAATGGTAAACGTTCAAAAGAAATTAGATGAAGAAAATTTAAAATCTAAAATTGTTTTACAAGTTCATGATGAATTAGTTTTAGAGTCACCAGAAAATGAAGTTGATAAAGCAAAAAGCATTTTAGTAGAAGAAATGCAAAATGTTGCCAAACTAAAAGTTCCACTTGTTGCGGAGGCAGAAGTTGGAGATAATTGGTATGAAGCACATTAATTTTAAAAAATATCTTGATTTTTTTACATAATGGTAGTAATATAAGTTTTGTTTAAATGCGATGAAAAAGAGGAGTAAAAAGAAATTGATTTTTTTAGAGAATAGCACATTTTGGTGAAAGTGCTTAAAATTCAACCTTTTGAAGACACTTTGGAGCAGATATATGAATTAGGTTTTACCAAAAAGTATATTCGTTTTATCTACGTTACAGATTCTTGAGAAGTAATTTGGGTGGTACCACGATTATATAAATTCGTCCCTTGAAAGCTATTTGCTTTCAAGGGCTTTTTTATTTTTTGATGGTCTCAGTACTTCACGAAAGGAGATACTAATATGGAAAGAACTTACATTAATGAAGTAAAAGTAGGAGAGAAAAACAAAATTGAAGGATTTTTGGAAAATATTCGTGATAAGAAAACAATGGCCTTCATCGTAGTAAAAGACACATCAGGAAAAATTCAAGTAACAATCGAGAAAGAAAAATGCCCAGAAGTTGCTGAAATAATTTCAGGTTTATTACCTCATTCAGTTGTTGCAGTAACAGGTGAAGTTGTTGCAAATGATTTCGTAAAACTTGGTGGAATTGAAATGATTCCAGAAGACATTGAAGTTTTATCTAGGGCTGAAGCATTACCAATGGGTGATGATGCCAACATCGATACAAGACTAGATTATAGATGGGTTGATTTAAGAACAGATAAAAACAATCTATTATATAAAGCTCAAACATGTATGATTGCTGCTATGAGAGAGTATTGTTTAAAACAAAACTTTGTTGAAATTCACACACCAAAAATAATTGCAGCTGCTTCCGAAAGTGGTAGTGATGTATTTGAATTAAAATACTTTGATACAAAAGCATATCTTGCTCAAAGCCCTCAATTCTACAAACAAATGGCTATGGCTGGTGGATTAGAAAGAATATTTGAAACAGGCCCAGTATTTAGAGCAGAAAAATCTTTCACAAATAAGCATGCTACAGAGTTCACAGGCTTTGATATTGAAATGAGTTATATTGATTCATTTGAAGATGTTATGAAGTTTGAAGAAGAGCTTTTAACTTATGCTTTAAAGAAACTTGCTGAAGAATATGGTGAAAAAATAAAAGAAGTTTATGGAAAAGAAGTTATAGTTCCAACACTTCCATTCCCAAGAATGAAACTTCTAGATATTTATAAAGAACTTGAAGAAAGATATGGATTTACAGTTCCAGAAAGTGAAAAGACAGACTTAACAACAGAAGCTGAAAGAATGTGTAAGCAACTTGCTATGGATAAATTTGGACATGAGTTCTTATTTGTTACTGATTTTCCAAAGGATAAGAGAGCATTCTATCATATGAGAAAAGACGGTATTCCACAAGGATATGACTTAATTTGGAAAGGCTGTGAAATCACAACTGGTGCACAAAGAGAGCATAGATATGAGCAATTAAAAGCACAAGCTGATGAAAAAGGATTAGGTGAAGACGTTAAATTCTATCTAGACTTCTTTAGATATGGATGCCCTCCACATGGTGGATTTGGTCTTGGTGTAGATAGATTAACTATGATAATATTTGACCTAGCAATTAAAGAAACAGAGTTCTTATTCAGAGGACCAAACCGCTTAACACCATAGTAAATTGAGTTCAAAAATTATAATTAATAAATAACAATAGGAGAAAAGAATATGATATATCCAAACAAAGAAGATGTAGTAAGTGCAATCATTGAAATTCCATATCGTTCTCGTAACAAGTATGAAATTGATAAAGCTACTGGAAGAATGAAACTAGACAGAGTTTTATATTCAGCAATGGGTTACCCTGCTGAGTATGGCTATGTTGAAAATACACTTTCACCAGATGGAGATGCTTTGGATATTTTAGTGCTATCTACTGAGTCATCTTATCCAGGATGCGTAGTTCCAGCTAGAGTTATTGGCTATCTTAAAATGATAGATAAAGGCTTATTAGATTATAAATTGATAGCAGTTACTGACTGTGATCCAAGATATGATGGAGTTAATAAACTAGATGATGTAGCAGACTTTACGATAAAAGAGATTAAAAACTTTTTTGAAAATTACAAATCTCTTGAAGGCTTGAAAGTTAAAGTAGAAGATTATCATGGAAAAATTGAAGCACTTCAAATTTTAGAAGAGTGCAAAAAAATGTATGAAGAGTCTCTAAAATAAGAAATAACTCGAGGATTTCCTCGAGTTTTATTTATTAAAAATGATAATGGTGTATATAATTTTGCATTTAATTTTTTATAGTGGTAATATAATATTTGTTTATATTTACAGCTCAAAGGAGAATAATTGTGGATAGAAAAGACATAATAATTAGAACAAGTTTAAAAGGAATTATATTAAACATATTTTTGGTATGTTTTAAAGCTATTGTTGGCTTTTTAGCTAACTCAATTGCAATAGTTTTAGATGCAGTAAACAATTTAAGTGATGCAATTTCTGCTATTATTACTATTATTGGAGCTAAACTTTCTGACAAAGCTCCAGATAGGGAGCATCCTTATGGTCATGGTAGAATAGAGTATTTTGCTGCTACAATTATTTCTTTTATCGTTTTAGCAGCAGGCGTAGGTGCCTTAAAAGAATCAATTGAAAAAATAATTAATCCATTAAATCCACACTTTGAGTATTACACTTTAATAGTAATTATTGTTGCAACTGTTGCAAAATTTATTTTTGGAAAACATGTTAAAAAAGTTGGTAGGGAGATTAATTCTCAAACTTTAGTTGCAACCGGTGAAGATGCTTTTATGGATGCTGTGTTATCTCTATCTACATTAGTAGGTGCTCTAATAGTAATATTGTTAAATGTAAATATTGAGGGATATTTAGGCGTATTAATATCAATTATGATTTTAAAATCTGCAATTGGTATTTTAAAAGAAACTATTGATACAATGATAGGTGAAAGGGCAGACTCTGAATTAACACAAAAAATAAAAGAAAAAATAAATAGTTTTGAAAAAGTATTAGGTACTTATGATTTAAATCTTCATAATTATGGCCCTGAAAAAGTTGTAGGCTCATGTAACATTCAAGTAGAAGATACATTAACAGCAAAAGAAATTCATGCATTGACCAGACAAATTAATAAGCAAATATATAAAGATTTTAAAATAGCATTGACTATAGGTATTTATGTATCAAATGATAGTGGAAAATCAGGAGAAATCAAAAAAGAAGTTGAGAAAATAATAGCTGATTATAAAGAAATATTAGATATTCATGGTTTTTATTTTGATGAAGAGCTACAAGAAATATCATTTGACTTAATATTTGATTTTAAGTGTTCTAATAGAAAAGAGATAAAGAGAGAAATAATCAATAAAATAAATAGTATTTATCCTGATTTTAAGTGCAATGTAATACTAGATTCAGATGTAAGTGATTAGAATATAGTGGCCTATGTAATGGGCCACTAATTTTTTGCAATATTTTAACAAAAAAGCTATAAAAATATTCCTTTTTTTGATAGAATAATAATGGATAAATTTAGGTATTTTTAATCCAAAAAACGTAGGAGGAAAAGCTTTTAAGCTTAGAAAAACATGGAAGAAAAAAATTATGAGATAAGTGATGAATTGAAAGCTAAAATTGAACAAATACTTAAAAGAATAGAAGAGGGAAATAGCGAGAAGAAAGAGTACGACTTTGAAATTCCTAATACGATTAACAAGCTAAATTATGTCTCGGATAAAGCTTTAGAATTAGCTATTGAAATGCTATCTATTGGTGAATTTTCTATTCAATCTACAAGCAATAAAAGGCAACAAATTATTATAAAGAATTCATTATTCTCTTTATGTGATAATAAATTAGATGAAGATGAATTATTAAAAAGAATTCAAACTGAACCAGATAAAGTTTTAGTAAGAAAAGAAAAAAGAGAAGGCAATAGATTTTTAGTAGAAGATGCAGAAGCTTTATATAATTATTTTTATGGGGATGTTTGTAGAAATTGTAAATTTGAAAAATGCCCTAAAGCAATCGCTGCCTATATTCTTTATCTTTATAACAAAAACGAACTTATAGATGCTTTAATAGAAAGAGAAGAATTTAGAAGTAATCATACAAAGCTTTCTCCTTATTTTGATTTTGAGTGGAATACAAAAGTTGGTGTTACAGAAATAAAGGATGAAGATTATGCTTTCTGTGAAGAACTTGTAAATAGGAACATCGTTGATATGGCAAATGTTACAGATAAAGAAGGATTAATGTTTATTTATTCGCAAATATCTTGTGATGAATATGCAATTATTAACAATCAAATATCTCAAATTCCAGATACTACAGGAAGAAAATATGGAAATATTCAAAGACATTTTTCTAGAGATCCTTTCATCTGTTCAGATTATTTTTGCAAATTGAGTTGTTGCCCTTATGAAGTTGCAGGTTATATATATTACATGAAAAAATCTGGAAGACAAGCAGAACTAGATGAACAAAGAAAGTACTATCATGAACACCAAGAAGAACAAGATAAAAAAATTAAAGAAAAATTTGAACAAAGAATAAAATCAATAGAGGATAAAAAGAGAGACAAGCTAGAAGGATTAGATGACTATAAAGATGCAATTGAAAATTTAGATAGTCTACGTGTAATCCTAGGTAGTGAAAAGCAAAGAAGCCTTCATATTATTGTTTCTGGAAATAATATTAAAGAGCGTGAAGACTTTGTTTTAAAAATTGTTGGAGCTTTAAAAAATGTTGAAAAAGTAAAAAATGCAAGATATTATTCTATGCAACAATTTTCAAAAATATATTCACATATGGAAAATGAATATATTGAAGATGAAAAGAGCATAGAGGCAAGAAAAAAGGCAAAAGAGAGTCAAAGACCAATGCCTGAGCCATATGCAAAAAGAGACATTAATGGTGTAAGGTATAAGGGAAATGACTTGTTTTACTATGCTCAATTTGAACCAAATACGTTATATGTATTAGATAATATTTCTGAATTTATAAATGACTATAGAGATACAAAAGATATCACAGGCATTTCAATTAATAGAAAACAAATTAGACATACTATAGATTTGCTTACATCTATGAATAAAAATGAATATGTAATCATTTCTGGAAATGAAGAAGAGGTTGAAAAACTTTTAGACATTGATCCAAGATTTAACTTCGTATATCAAGATAGTGTGTATAAACTTCCAGAATTAACTCTAAATCAAATTTTTGACTTATTCTTACAAGGCATTGAGCCAGAACTTATTGAAGAGTTTAGAAAAAATGAAGAAAAAGTTAGAAATGATTTTAATGAATATGTATCATTCGCTAAAAAGTTTATGCCTTTTGATGATAGAGGACTTGCAAACTATATTTCTTTATATGTTAATTCCAAAGGAAGATTTGAATTTCCTCAAAATATTTATAAAAAAGAATCACTTGATGAAAGCTTAAAAAATATTATTGGATTAAACAAAGTTAAGGAAAAAGTTAAAGAGTTTGAAAAGTTCATGATGTTCCAGATTAAAGCTAAAGCCAACAACATTAAGCTTTCAGCATTTAATATGCATATGGTATTTACTGGAAATCCAGGAACAGGAAAGACTACTATTGCTAGAATAATGGCTAAGATGCTTTATAACTTGGGTATTATAAAGGAAAATAAATTAACCGAAGTTTCTAGAAAAGATTTAGTAGGTATGTATATTGGCCAGACAGCACCAAAGACACAAGAAGTAATCGATAAAGCTATGGGTGGTGTACTATTTATAGATGAAGCATACGCATTAGCGAGTAATAAAGGTGCTACTGGTGATTTTGGACATGAAGCAGTTGCAACTTTGATTAAAGCAATGGAAGATAATAAAGATAGACTTGTTGTTATCTTTGCAGGATACAAAAATGAAATGCAAGAATTTATTAACTCAAATCCTGGTATTTCATCTAGAGTAGGTTATACATTTGATTTTGAAGATTATGAACCAGATGAATTAGATAAAATATTTGAATTGAAAGTTAATGCTTCAAATCTAAGATTATCTGATGGCGCTATGGATAAAATACATTCTATTATGAATTACTTCCATAGTGTTGAAAATTTTGGTAATGGAAGATTTGTAGATAAAGTGTTTGCCGAAACGCTATTAAAACATGCTATGAATTTAAAAGATGACGCTATTGATTTAATTTCTGTAGAAGATATTCCAGAAATTAAAGATATTGCAAATACTATTTTAAATGGAAATAACATGATAGATGTTGATAGAATTACGGAATCTAGTATTAAGAAAACTGCTATTCATGAAGTAGGACATGCTACAGTAAGGTATGTACTATTTGAAGACCCAAATATAGTAAAAATTACAATAAATGCAGAAGGCGCAGGCACTTTAGGATATGTTATGAATAAAAATACTTCTAGGCCTTATACACAATCAAAAGAGTATTTAGGTAATGAAATAAAAGTATGCTTAGCTGGAATGTGCTCAGAACAAGTATTTATCGGATTTAATGAAAATGGTTGTAGTAGTGATTTAGAAAAGGCTACTTCTATTGCTAAATCAATGGTTACTGATTATGGTATGTCTTCATTAGGACTTGCTAAAATAACAAATCCGGGTGCAGAAGTTGAAAAAATGGTACTTGAAGAAACAAATAACATCATAAATGAGTGTTATGAACAAACGATAAAAATAATTTCAGATAACAAAGCTAAGATGCAAAATGTTATAGATTATTTAGTGGATAAAAAAGAAATAAATGAAGAGGAGTTCATAAAAGAATTTAATAGGTGAAAGAAATGACAATGCTATTTAGTATTATTACCTTTGCAATGTGGGGAATAGCAGATTTATTCTATAAAAAAGGTAATATTAAAGAAGAAAAATATAATGATATTAAAACTGGAATTATAGTTGGAATTGTTATGGGAATACATGCACTTGGTTACATGATTTTTAATAACATTAACATTGATTTTATAGAGATAATTAAATATCTTCCAGTTTCACTTTGTTACATTTTGTCAATGGTAATAGGATATAAAGGTTTAAAATATATAGAACTTTCACTTGCAAGTCCTGTTCAAAATACTAGTGGTGTTATTACTTCAATACTGCTTCTAATATTTTTTAAAGAGACCTTGCCAGTGCCAGCATATATAGCTTTTGTATTTATATTTTTCTCAATATTTTATATATGTATGCTTGAGAAAAAAGAAGACAAAGAAGAAAGAAAAGTACAATTACTAAAAAATAAGAAGTTTAAAATGCTAGCAATTGCATTTCCAATTCTATATTGCTTTATTGATGGATTGGGAACATTTTTAGATGGAATATATTTAGATAAATTAGAAATTATTAGTGAAGATAGTGCGTTAATTTGTTATGAATTCACATTCTTATTATTTGCTTTATTTGCTACTATTTTCTTGAAGAAAAAGAACGAAACGATTATAATTCCTGAGGAAAAAGAAAAGTTTTTAGCAGCAATATTTGAAACAGCAGGTCAATTTTTCTATGTATTTGCAATGGCTGGAAATTCTACAATAAGTGCTTCGATTGTTGGCTCATATTGTATTTTATCAATGATTCTTTCAAGTATATTCTTAAAAGAAAAATTGAGCTTAAAAAAATATATTGCTTTAGGATTTGCAATTGTTGGATTAATAATACTATGTGTATTAGATGTATAAAAATGAGATGTAAAGAGGTTAAAATATGAAATACGCAATAATATCAGATATTCATGGAGATATAATAGCTCTAGAAAATGCTTTAAAAGAAATAGAAGAAAAAAATGTAGATAAAATAATTTGTTTAGGTGATTTTGTAGGAATTGGACCATATCCAGAAGAATGCGTTAATAAATTAAGAAGCTTGGGTGATAGATTAATAATTGTAAAAGGTAATCATGAAGATAGAGTAATAAAAGGGTTGCCAGAATACTTACATGATAACAAACTAAAGGTTACAGAAAAAGAAAGAGCACATGCTAAATGGGTTTATTCAATGCTTTCTGAAGAATCAAGAGAATTTATTAATAATTTGCCAGAGGAAATAATAATAGAAGATGGAAATAGAAAAATAGCTATTATGCATTATCCTTCAAATGAGAAGAAAGAATATTATAATTTTATTTTTTATCCTACAAAGGATGAAGCAAATTATTTATTTAAGAAATATGATGCAGATATTTTTCTTTTTGGACATACACATGTTGCTTTTGCAAAGCATTATGAAGATAAATGGCTTTTTAATCCAGGAAGTTTAGGACTACCTGATTATAGAACTTATGGAACATATGGAATTTTAGAAGTAAGTGATGACAATACTAATTATAATGAATATGATTTTAAGTTTGATTATGACAAAGTATTGGAACAAATGAATGAACTAGATTATCCACAATTAGACGTTATGAAACGACTATTTTTTGGAACTAAGTGGTGAGACGAATGATAAACTATTATGAGGTGCTTGAGATAAGTGAAAATGCCTCTCAAGAAGTAATTGATAAAGTGTATAAATTATTTGCGAAAAAGTATCATCCAGATCTTAATCCAGATAATCCTAAAGAGGCCGAAGAAAAATTCAAAAGAATTACAGAGGCTTATGAAGTGTTGTCTGATGAGTCAAAAAGAAAAAGCTATGATGAAAAACTAAAAACGCAAAGAATGATTGAAAATACTCAAAATACACAAAATCAAACTATTAATGTTCAACAACCTCAAATAGATTATTCACGTTTGAATGAAGAAGAAATTGCTAAGATTCAAGAGGAATATAAAAGAAAGCAAGAAGAAGATATAAAAAGACAAAAATTAGAAGAAGAGTATAAAATAAAAAAAGCATATAATGATGCATATATAGCTGCACTTGAAAAAATGGGTGTGAAAGTAGTATATAAAAAATCATGGAGAGAACAACTAGATATTTTAAGAACGTTAATAATGACATTCATATTGTTTATTATCACGTGTATAGTTCTATGGAATGTACCATATACACATAATAAAATAATAGAAATATATAATGAAAGTGGACCATTAAAGAACCTAATTGATATTATTATTAGTTCGCATAAATAATTAAAAAATAAAAGGAGGATACGATGGAAGAAAGAGTTGCTGAGATTAAAGAAATGCTTAAAAATAAAGAACTTTCTAAGTTGAAAGAATATTTAAAAAATTTGAACAGTGTCGATATATCCTCTCTTTTTGATGAATTAAAAGGCGAAGAAATTATTTTAATGTATAGACTTTTAGAAAAGGAAAAGGCAGCCGAAGTTTTTACAGAATTAGACTCAGATATTCAAGAAAAATTAATTGGAGTATTAACAGATAAAGAATTAAAAGACGTTGTAGATGAGCTATATTTTGATGATGCCGTAGATATTATTGAAGAAATGCCATCTAATGTAGTAAAAAGAATTTTAAAACATATAGCTCCAGAAGACAGACAAATAATTAATAAGCTTTTGCAATATCCAGATGATTCTGCTGGTTCAATGATGACGACAGAATTTATTGACTTAAAAGAGAATATGACTGTTGAAGAAGCACTAGATAAAATTAAAAAAATAGGTGTTGATTCAGAAACAGTTTATAACTGTTATGTTTTATCTACCACAAGAAAAATTGTAGGAGTAATAACGTTAGAAAAACTATTATTATCAGATTTAAATGAAACAATTTCTGAAATAATGGATAGAAGTATCATTAAAATTAGCACAATGGAAGATCAAGAAAATGTTGCTAATATGTTTGATAAATATGATGAATATGCGCTTCCAGTAGTAGACAAAGAAGATAGATTGGTTGGTATTATCACAATCGATGATGCTTTAGCTATCTTAAAGGAAGAGCAAGAAGAGGACTTCGAAAAGATGGCCGCTATGCTTCCATCAGAAGAGTCGTATTTAAAAACATCAGTATTTACTCATATAAAAAATAGAATAGGTTGGTTACTTATACTTATGCTTTCTGCAACTATTACAGGAACAATTCTTGCTAAGTATGAGTCTGCATTTGAAGCCGTTCCATTGCTAGTAACTTTTATTCCAATGATAATGGGTACAGCAGGTAACTCGGGACAACAAACATCGACTATTATCATCCGTGCACTTGCAACAGAAGAGGTTGGATTAAAAGATTGGCTTAAAGTTTTGTGGAAAGAAATAAGAGTAGGATTCTTAGTAGGAATGGCATTACTTGTAGTAAACTCAATTAGAATATATATTCAATATAAAGATTTTGAACTATGTGCAGCACTAGGTTTAACGTTATTTGCAACGGTTGTTGTTTCAAAATCGATTGGTTGTTTATTACCAATGTTTGTTAAGAAGATAAAGAAGGACCCTGCAGTAGTTGCAGCTCCACTTTTAACAACTGTGATAGACTTGTGTGCAATAGTAATTTATTTCCAAATTGCAACAAGTATATTAACAGAATTTCATTCATAATTGTTTTTATTAAATCGAAGGGAGGCAATTAATTGGAGAACACAATAAAGGAATTGCTATCTTGTAAAATGTATATAGAATTAAGAAAATATTTAGGCTACAAAGAACCAGAAGATATTGCAGCTGCATTAAATGGACTTTCTCATGAAGACATGATACTTGCATATAGACTTTTGCCAAAAGAAATTGCCTCTGAGGTATTCGTAAATCTTGATTCTGATTTTCAAGAGAAATTGATTAATCTATTCTCAGATAGAGAGTTAAAAGAAGTAGTAGATGAACTATTTGATGATGAGGCGGTTGAAATCATTGAAGAAATGCCTTCGGAAATTGTAGATAGAATTTTAAATCAAGTAGACAAAGAGCAAAGAAGTACTATTAATAGACTTTTGCAATATCCAGAGGACTCTGCAGGTTCAATGATGACAACAGAGTTTATGGATTTTACTGAAGATATGACAGTTCAAGATGCTTTAAATCATATTAGAAAAGTTGGAGAAGATAGAGAAGACATCTATAAAGGATATATAATATCAAAAGATAAGAAGCTTTGCGGAATTGTTGATGCTAAAGACTTGGTTTTAGCAAATAAGAAAACGCCAATTGTAGATTTAATGACTGAAAGTACAATCCATATTCATACATTAGATGACCAAGAAGAAGTAGGTAAATTATTTGGAAAATATAATGAAACATCTCTTCCAGTTGTAGACAAAGATGAACACTTAGTTGGAATCATCACTCTGGACGATGCTATTGATGTTATTAAAGAAGAGGTTGAAGAAGACTTCGAAATCATGGCCGCCGTTACGCCAAATGATGAAACATATATGAAGACTTCAGTTTCACAACATGCTAAAAATAGAATCGTTTGGTTATTACTATTAATGATTTCATCAGCAATTTCAGGAGCTATTATTACTCGTTATGAAACGGCTTTTGCAGCTATACCAATACTTGTTGCATTTATTCCAATGATAATGGACACAGGTGGTAATTGTGGTTCACAAGCGGCAACACTTATTATTCGTGGACTTGCATTAGATGAAATAAAAACAAAAGATTTATTAAAAGTTTTATGGAAAGAATTAAGAGTATCCCTTGGAGTAGGATTAATTTTAGCTATTTGTAATGGAATTAGAATTTACTTACAATATCACGATTTTAAACTATCAATAGTGGTAGGAATAACACTTATTTTAACTGCGATGATGGCTAAATTGTTGGGCGGAATTCTACCAATTGTGGCAAAAAAATTAAAAATGGATCCTGCAATAATGGCTTCTCCAATAATTACTACTATTGTTGACTCTGCTTCAGTATGGGCATTCTTTAGCGTTGCAGTTGCGATTATGAATATCTAATAACAAAAAGACTTGGATTTTTCCAAGTCTTTTTTAAAACTTATTTTTATATTCACAATTTTTGCAAAGTTTTTCTGTGCAAATTCTATTTTTAAATCCATTTTTCATATCTAAAAACCTAGGAGAAGTTAATATTTCTTCTAGATTTTGTTTATATATGTTTCCTAAATTAATATCACCATTGTTATCTAAACAACATGGAACAACTGTACCATCAACTAAGATTGCTATATGGTCAGTTGTAGCATGACAATAGCCAGTTGAGTTTTCTAATTGATTTGAAACATCCGGCCATTTAAATTCATTTTGCAAAGAAATATAAAAGTTATCTTTTAAGGTAAAATTTGTTTGAGCAGAAGATAGAGCTGATTCTTTTTTTGCAAAGATTTTTTCTATATTAATGTCAAATGTTTTTTCTAGTAAAGAAATAGTTTGATTATTGTGTAAAGTTCTTTCCAAATTCCACACTCTAAAATTAACAAAGCAATTATTAATTTTTTTTGCAATTTCTACTATTTTTTCATTATTTGTTGCGTGCAAAGATATGTTAATTTGTCTAATATATTTTGTAGATTCTAGATGCTTCTCAAGTAATGTTCCGTTTGTTGTAATATTTACAAAAAAGCCTTGCTCATAAGCATATTTTACAAATGAGTCAAATTCAGGGTGGAGCATAGGCTCTCCTTTAACGTGTAAATAGATGTATTTTGTGTATGGCTTAATTTGCTCTAAAATATGTTTAAAATTATCAAATGACATATACTCATTTTGACGTTTGTGAGGTGGACAAAATGAGCAATTTAGGTTACAAATGTTTGTAATTTCTATATAAATCTTTTTAAATTTCATGGTTACCTCCGAAATGAATATATCACAAATTGAGTTTGTTTTCCATATATGATATACTCTTTTCGAGGTGTTTTTATGAAGATTTTAAGGAATGAATTAAACGAAGAACTAAACATTAGAACTCAAAAGAATTTTCCAATTGATGGAATTGAGTTTATAGATATTACACCACTTATTATTCAAAAAAATGTATTAAATGAAATAACTGAAAAATTTGTAGAAGAATTAAAAAATAAAAATATAGATTATTTGGTTCTTCCAGAAGCAAGAGGATTTTTGTTTGGAACTCCTGTGGCAAGCAAAATAGGAGCTGGTATTTTGCCAGTAAGAAAAAAAGGAAAGTTACCACCTGACTATATTGAATGTTCTTTTGAATATGAAAAAGAGTATGGAAAAGATATTTTGGAACTTCCAAAATTGGTAAATGAAAGTTATGAGGGGAAAAGATTCTATATAATAGATGATTTATATGCTACAGGAAATACTATTAAAGCAATAGCTTCAGCTATTGAAAAACTTGGTGGAACACTTGTTGGGTATGGATGTGTTTTAAATATTCCTTCTTTAAATGATGATAAAAAATTATTTTCACTTATAGATATTGAGGAAGAAACTGGAGAGTGAGTGAAATGAACGAAGAAATTACAAGACCTACAATTATGGAAATAGATACAAATAATTTTAGGCATAATATAAATGAAATTAGAAAAATAGTTGGTGAAAATGTTGGAATAATGCCAGTAATAAAAGCAAATGCCTACGGAACCTATATAAATACTAGATTAGATATTATTAATGAATTTAACATAGTAGCAGTAGCAACTGTAGATGAAGGCGTTTATTTAAGAAGTATAGGATATCAAAAAGAGATATTTATTTTAAATCAACCATATGAAACAGAAATACCAAAAATTATAGAATATAATTTAATAGTTGGTATAAGTTCAATAGATTTTGCTAAGAAACTAGGAGAGCAAGAAAAACAAGTTAAAGTACATGTTGAATTTGGAACAGGAATGGGTAGAACCGGAATTACACCAGATAGGGCAGAAGAATATATTTTAAGTCTTCCTAAAAATGTTATTGTTGAAGGAATATATACACATTTTTCTTCAGCAGACTCAGATGATGAATATACACATTCTCAATTAAGGTCATTTAATAAAGCATTAGAAAACACAAAACATATTTTACCAAATATTAAATATATTCATGCCGCAGCTTCAAATGCAATATTAAATTATCCAGAATCTCATTTTAATTTGGTACGACCTGGAATTATAATGTATGGATATGAGGCATCTTTTGACACTTTGAAAAAAATAAATATTAAACCAATTGCAAAACTAAAATCTAAAGTTACATTTTTGAAAACAGTAAAAGCAGGTACAAGTATTGGATATAATAGAAGTTTTATTACAGAAAAAGAAACAAAAGTTGCTACAGTACCAATAGGATATGCAGATGGTTTTAGAAGAGCTTTTTCAAATAATGGAGAAGTGTTAATTAAAGGAAAGCTTGCAAAAATAATTGGAAAAATATGTATGGATAGTTTTATGTGTGATGTTACTGATATTGAAGATATAAAACTAGGAGATGATGTATATATTTGGGATAATGAAAACATCAAATTAGAAGAATTAGCAAGTAAATGTGATACAATTAATTATGAAATATTATCTAGTGTTAGTTCAAGAGTACCAAGAGTATTTAAATAAAAAAGAAGCACCCCATAAGGGGTGCTTTTTTAAGGCCTAAATTTAAAATTAAATCCAACATAATTATGCTGTTTTAACTTTAAAAATTCGGTAATATCTTTTAGAGCCACATTTGAAATATCAGAAATTCTGCAAACTTCTTTTCCATAAAGTGTAAGAGGATTTAAATATCTTTTTTTGCCTTTTACACTTACATAATAAGAGCCATCAACAGGTGGAGTATCACCTTTATAAATTGAATCCCTAGTTGCTTTTTGAAAATCAAGAAATGATCTTTGAATATCTGGAGAAGTGTAAGGAGAGTAGATTATATCTATGATATCTTTTTCAGAGTGAGAATAAAGATCGTCAACAGTTATGTATTTGTTTTTAATAAGGAAGCTAACAATGTCTGCAATAAATTGCATGCAAAGTCTGTCTTCATCTTCAACCCAACGAGGCCACAAAGAAGAAATTCTATGAATAAAATCTTCACACAAATCATAATGGGTAAATCCTAATTCATGTTTGCCATATTCGTTAATAAGAATAGCAAGGTCGTTGTAAAAATCTGAAATATCATTGAGTTCAAATACTCTAACTTGATTTAAGCCGCCTGAAAGTGTGTATTCAAGTCTATCTGCACAAAGCATAGGCATTTGATTATCAAGGATAGGGTACATGTGATAATCAATAACATTATATAAATCAATACTATCTTCTTTCAAAAGCTTTCTAATAGTTGAAGAACTTTTAATAATTTCTGCAGTACGTTCTTCGGTTGACTCTTGGCGCTCAGAATCTCCATTTAAAAAGTCAATGCAATGTTTGAAAGCAGGGGTAGCTATGTCATGGAACAATCCTGCTAAAGTTTGCACTTTATCACCTGTAAAATGCCAGGCGATAAGAGCAACAGCAAAGCTATGTGTGAGCACAGAATAATAATATCTGTCATTATAAATTTTCGTTTGATTTGTACCACACGATACACTAATACCATCTAAAAATTGCATTTCTGGAGTTTGCATATAATCCAAAAGAAACCAAGGAAGTTCTGGAGATAAAATTCTTAAATAATTCCGGATTTCAGTATTAAGAGAATCATAAAATCTTTGCATAAAAATTCTCTCCTCTCAAATATAGATTTAAAGCTGTTAAATTATTATTAGCAATTAAAAATATTTAATGATGTTGTGATTATAACATTGATTTAAAATATGTTCAATATATCTTGAGTTGGCATTAATAAAATGCTAAAATGTTAAATGCTGCGGAGGTTATTATGATAAAAAAACTAGAAGTTCAAGGATACATAAAAGAGAATACATATTTTTATATAGACGAAAAAACAAGACATGGATTTTTGATTGACCCAGGAGCAGAAGCGGGAAAAATTATTAAAGAAATAGAAGAAAATGACTGGATAATAGAGAAAATACTAATTACACATGGGCATTTTGACCATATTGGAGCTATCAATGAAATTACTAAAAAACTAAAAATTCCGGTTTATGCAAACGAAAAATCAAAACAGTATTTAGAAAATGTAGAATACAACATGTCATATATGTTTGATGAAGATATAACAGTATTTGGTGCAAATTATGTTAAAGACAATGAAATAATAACTTTAAAAGATAACAAAGATTTTTATCTAAAAATGATTTCAACGCCTGGGCATACTTATGATTCAGTAATATATTTAAATGAAGAAGAAAAATTTGCTTTTGTTGGTGATACTATATTTAAATCATCACACGGAAGAACAGATTTACCTGGCGGAAGCGATGAAGATATGAAAAAATCATTAGAAAAAATCTTAAATCTATATGAAGATATAGTACTTTATCCTGGACATCATGAAGCAACAACTATAAAAGATGAGCGTCGTTTTAATTCATTTTTAAACAAATAAATTAATACGACAAACTAGTTAACCTACACATCCTAGTTAAAAAAAGGGAAGGAGAATGAAAATGAATATTATACTTGGATTTGTAAACATTGTAGTAACATTTAGTATGGTAGTTTTAATTGAAAAACTATTTAAAAAAGAAGGATTGTACGTATGGCTTAGTATAGCTACAATTCTTGCAAACATAACTGTATGTAAAATGATTGATTTGTTTGGTTTTACAACAAGTCTTGGAAACGTTTTATTTGCATCGACTTTTTTAGCAACAGATATTATGTCAGAAAAATATAGTAAAGAAGATGCAAAAAGGGGAGTATTTATTAGTGTATTTAGTGGAATTGTATTTATAATTATTACACAATTAACACTATTGTTTGTACCAAGTAGTGATGATGTTGTAAATGAATCAATGAAGAATTTATTTGCTATTAGTTTAAGAACAATATCTGCAAGTATGTTTATGTTCTTTATTAGTAATATGGCAGATATTCATCTATATAATAAGCTTAAAGAAAAGTACCCAGATAAAATGTGGCTTAGAAATAATGTTTCCACAATTCTATGTAATTGTGTAGAAAACTTTTTCTTTAATACATTAGCATTTGCTGGAATACTTCCTTTTCCAGTAATTATATCGATAGCTACTACAACTACAGTAATAGAAATTGTAATCGCATTGTGTGATACACCATTTTTATATTTATCAAAAAAATTAAGTTAAAAAACAATAATAAAAAAAGACCATCAAATGATGGTCTTTTTTATCTTAGCATGACTTTAGTGTTGATTATTTAAATTAGGAGTCTAATTTTACATAATATATAATGACTTTTAGCAATAAATATGATAAACGTTGAAAAATAGGCCTTCTATTTGGTTGACATTTTGCATTATGTGTGGTATATTTGTTGCGTAAAGATACTTTTTTAGGACTTTTTCATATATAGAAGGAGGAAATATGAAACAGATTCGGGTTAGTGATTCACTGAGAAGGTTTGCAGACCTAAATAAACCTGAGGTTTTATTTGGGAAGCCTGCTAGAAGCGGACTTGGTGGAAAAACTAAGCATGTAGAAAATGTTGTTCGGTTGGGTATGAAGCTTCCACATGAGGAATTAAATCCTGAGCTTTTAAAGATTTCTTTGCAACTCCATGATATTGGCAGGAGCGTGCAATGGGCAGTTAGTAAGAATTTTAGCGACCGTGAAATAAACCACAGATTTATCGGTTTGCAGATGGTTGAACAGTTTATAAGAACAGAAAAATGTGAGCTTACTCCTGATTGGGTTGTTGTTTCCGAGGTTATGCAACTTCATGGAGCACCTCATATGAACCTTTTGGCTCACGACTATGCGCTTCCATACATTAGAATAGTATCTCTTGCAGATGATGTTGAGAACGGCTGCAATGGTGCTTTGGGATATTTGGAAGATGAAAAAGAGAGGGACGACAAGCACTATATTAAAAATGATCCTTATCGTGACCAGAAAGACTTAAATCCTGTTTTGCTTGAGTACTTGGAACGAGGAGAGAAGTTCAATAAAATGACTCTTTGCCGCACCTATGCAGAATACTTTGTTTTCGCTGCCATGCTTGCAGTAAATGCCTGTAATAATGCTGGCGATATTGCAAGAGAAGCAATGAGGGACAAGTGTTATTGTTATAAAGATGAAAAAGGAATTCACTGGCTTGATGCTGTGGATGGCTATTGCCACATCTTTGAAAAGCATCTGCACAAACAAGACGCTGAAATTGCTTGCAAAATTATGCGTGAAAAGTGTAGATAAAAAGCTTAAATAATTTAAACAAAAAAGACACCTTAAAAAGGTGTCTTTTTTTTGGCTGGGCTGGGAGGACTCGAACCGCCGAAATGCCAGAGTCAAAGTCTGGTGCCTTACCACTTGGCTACAGCCCAATATTAAATTGTTATAAAAAATGGGGTGAAAGATGGGACTCGAACCCACGGCCTCCAGGGCCACAACCTGGCGCTCTAACCAACTGAGCTACATCCACCATCTTCAAACAAGCAAGTTATATTTTAACTTATTTTTAGCCTCTTGTCAATTATATTTGGGCAAAATACAAGGATTAGTTAAAAACTTCATAAATAGTAACTAGTTTATCACAAATAGATAAAATCCATGCCTCTCTAGAGGTTGGGATTCTTGTGATAGTTAGTGGCCACATGTGAGATTTAATAATTTTTAAAGTTTTGTTAGATACATTAAAGTATTTTTCAGCATTTTGTGCAGCAACTAGTGGGTGAGTAAAACCATGCAATTTATGCCAATTAGATTTTTCGTGCCAATCATACATAAAAAAGTCATGCATATATCCAGCATCGACTAAGCTTTCAAAATCTAATTTAAAATTAAATTTTCTTTCTAGCATACGTCCAAATTTATACGAATTAAAAGCAACATCTCTACTATGCTTAAAAATAGTTGTATGACCATGTTGATTATATTTGCTTAGTTCTTCTTTTAAAAACTTATAATATTCTTTGTGAATTATATATTTTAAAAAATCTTTTTCTAAGTTGTAGTTTTCTAATTTGTTCATTTTAACCTTCCTTCTTCGGGCATATTGTACCACATATTGTTTAATTTGTAACTTTAAATTTAGATTTCAAAGCTATATAATTATTAATGAAAAGTTTATATCACAAAAAAGGAGAGAAGAAAGTGGAAGAAGAAACAAAAAAAGACATAGTAAAGATTGTTTTGTCAGGCATCTTATTAGTAGTAGCTATACTAATTGAAAAATTTTCAAATTTTGAAATTTGGCAATATCTTTTGATTTTTTTAATACCATATTTAATAGTTGGCTTTGATGTATTAAAAGAAGCTGTTGAGAAGTTAGTTCATGGTGAATTTCTAGAAGAAGAATTTTTAATGAGTGTTGCAACAATAGGAGCACTTGCAATTGGTTTTTTACCAAATACAGAAACAATGTTTCATGAAGCAGTTTTTGTAATGCTATTTTTCAAAATAGGAGAGCTATTTGAAGAAATCGCAGAGGGAAAGTCAGAAAAATCTATTGAAGAATTAATAAAACTTCGTCCAGATTATGCTAATCTTTTAGTAAATGATAAGGTAGAAAAAGTAGATCCTGAAACTGTAAAAGTAGGAGATATTATTGAAGTCTATCCTGGAGAAAAAGTTCCTTTAGATGGCACGGTTATTTCAGGAAATTCTTCCGTTAATACTGCTGCTTTAACAGGTGAAAGTGTTCCTAGAACCATTAAAGAAAATGAAATTATATCTGCTGGCTTTGTTAATTTAACATCAAATATTAAAATTAAAGTAACAAAAAAATACGAAGAATCAACATTTTCAAAAATAATAGATATGGTAAAAAATGCTACAGATAATAAATCAAAGAGTGAAAGATTTATTACAAAATTTGCAAGATTTTATACACCTATAGTAGTATTTTTAGCAGTTGCTATTTCTATAATTCCACCATTAATACATGGAAATTTTATGGAAATATTTCCAACTTGGTTAGTTAGGGGACTTACATTTTTAGTAGTATCTTGTCCATGTGCTCTAGTTGTTTCAGTTCCTCTTGCTTTTATGGGTGGAATAGGGGCGCTATCTAGGCATGGCATACTTGTAAAAGGTTCAAGTCATTTAGAAACTTTAACAGCTCTTAAAAACATTGCATTTGATAAAACAGGCACATTGACACAAGGCGTATTTGAAGTTGTAGCAATTCATCCTGAAAAATATGATGAAGAAAAACTTCTTCATTTATCTGCACATGTTGAAAGATATTCAAAACATCCAATTGCCATTTCTTTAAAACAAGCGTTTAAAAATGAAGACGATGATTGTGAAGTTAAGGTAATAGAAGATATTTCAGGCTATGGAATAAAAGCACTTGTAAATAAGCAAGAAGTAGTAGTTGGTAACTCTAAATTAATGGAGAAGTTAAACATTGAATGGAAACCATGTCACCATGTTGGTACAATAGTTCATGTTGCGATAGATAACGAATATGCAGGACATATAGTTATATCAGATAAAATTAAAGAAGATTCAAAAGAGGCAGTAGAATATTTAAATAAAAATGGTATAAACACTATAATGCTTACAGGCGACCACGAGGAAGTTGCAAAAGATTTTGCAGAAAAGCTTTCAATTAAAAAGTTTTATGCGGAGCTTTTACCACAAGACAAAGTTGATAAAGTTGAAGAAATATTAAAAAATACTGAAAAAAGTGGAAAAACTGCTTTTGTAGGGGATGGAATAAATGATGCTCCAGTTATAGCAAAAGCAGATATCGGTGTTGCGATGGGAGCTTTGGGACAAGATGCAGCTATAGAAGTGGCAGATGTAGTATTGATGGATGATAAAGTCTCAAAACTTGTAGATGCAATAAAAATATCTAAAAAGACTAGAAATTTGGCCATAATGAACATATGGTTTGCCGAAATAGTTAAGTTTGTGGTGCTTATAATGGCCTTTTTGGGACATGCTCCAATGTGGCTTGCAGTGTTTGCAGATGTTGGAGTTACTGTAATTGCGGTGCTAAATTCTATGAGAGCGCTTAGATTTTAGGGGATTTTTGTGAAATTAACTTGAAAAATTATGTAAAGTGTGATATTATACACTGGTAATGAAGAAAACTATGAGAAATTGTTTTTCCATTAATATAGAAAAACAAAAATTACAAAACTTTGAAAGGAGAACTTCAAAATGCCTAAAATGACACGGAGAGAGTACTGCAATTCTTTAATCTATAGGTTGGTGTTTGTACTTTCAGGATTTCGGAGGCTGATTGGAGACTCCGGAAGCGATTTCGCCAAAGCGGTTGAGGACAAAAGGGCTAATAGTACAAGCTATGAGCCGATTGATGAAAGCTTTATCATTTTGGTAGATAATGGTTTTGAGTATCTTGACGATGAAGAAACCAAACTTTATTTTGAGCATATTTGTAATCTTTATAATATTCCCAAATATTCTCGAAATAAGTTTTATAAAAAATGTCTGGCCTATGCCGAAACTATTCCTCAAGATTTTGATTACATGTCTGATGCTGAAAAAGCATTGGAGTGGGCGAAAGCTGTATATCAGCTTTTGACATAGCATAATAATAACATACTTAAAAAGAGATTGAGTCTCGCTTTTAAGTATGTTATTATTTTTTTAGCTAAAATAAATGGAGGAATGAAAAATGAGTGAAAAATCTAAAGTGTTTTTTACGAGAGAAATAACACCTGAAAAGGTTGTAGAAATGTTTAAATTACTTGAAAAAGAATTAACTGGTAACATAGCAATTAAGGTTCATTCTGGTGAGGAAGGAAATCAAAACTACTTAAGACCAGAATTTATGAAACCTATGATAGATTATCTAAATGGTACAGTAGTTGAGTGTAATACAGCATATGGTGGTGAAAGAAATACTACAGAAAAACACCTTAAAACTATTGAAAGACATGGTTGGAATAAATTCTTTAAATTTGACTTAATGGATGAAGAAGGACCAGATATATCTATTCCAGTAAAAAATGGAAAGCATTTGCAAGAAGACTTTTTAGGAAAAAATATTGAAAAATATGATTCAATGCTAATTTTATCTCACTTTAAAGGACATCCTATGGGAGGATATGGCGGAGCTTTGAAACAACTTTCAATTGGTTGCGCATCTTCTGTTGGAAAGGCTTGGATTCATTCAGGTGGTACCAATAAAGACCAATACACAGTATGGGACAAACACGCAGCCCAAGACGATTTTCTAGAGTCTATGGCAGAAGCTGCAAGTGCGGTAGTAGATCATTTTAAAGGAAACATGGCATTTATAAATGTTATGGCCAATATGTCTGTTGATTGTGACTGTTGTGCAGTAGCAGAAGACCCTTGTATGAAAGATATAGGAATACTTGCATCATTAGACCCTGTCGCAATAGACCAAGCATGTATTGATTTAGTAAATAAATCTGATGACCCAGGAAAAGAACACTTCTTGGAAAGAGTAAATAGCCGCCATGGTACACATACAATAGATTATGCTGCTGAACTAGGCGTAGGTTCAAAAGAATATGAGTTTATAGAAGTATAATAAAAGTGTTGCTAATTAACATAAAATATGATATATTTGCTGGCGTAAATATATCATATTTTTTTCTTTTGTAATAATTTAGAAAGGAGTAACACTGTGAGTATAAATCTTGAAAGATATTCAAAAAGTCCTTATGAAACAGAAGAGGCTTGGAAGCGGTTGGCAGCAATTATAGAAAATGATGATGAAGCTATTGCTAGTGATGAGTATAAAAAGTATTGTTTAAAAAGCGAGGAGAGTCTTTTATTAAATGTTTTTGGAACATCTTATGAAGATTCACAACTTTTGGCTAGGTTAAAGGAACTTCATGAAAAGAAGTATTTATTAAAAATGGCTTTGGACAAAGAACTTTTCAAACTTAAAAGGCCATTTGTAATAGAATTTACAGGAACACCTCGTACGGGGAAGACTTCAACGATTAAAGTCTTGAAAGATTTCTTTCAAAAAGCAGGTTTTAAAGTACATATTGTTGAAGAACTTACAACGTCAGATTATTACAAATTTACACTAAGTAATATCCGTAAAAACTTCAACTTAGCAAACTGGAACCTTTTGATTTTATCTGAAACATACAGCTTACTTCATAAAGCAATGAATTCGGATGCAGATATAATAATTGTGGACCGTGGTATAAATGATAGGCAGATTTGGAACCATTGTAGATATGTAGCAAAAGAGATGGACTATGATACAATGGTAGAAAACCAAGACCTGTATGCACCCATGTCAATGAGGTTTGTAAATGTTTTGGTAGCTTTAAAAGCAAGTCCAGAAGTATCTGTCTATAGAGACTATATTAATTCTTTAGCACTTGAACCAAGAAGGTTTAATACTTTTGAAAATATTAAAGCATTTAATAATTCTATGGATAGTATGACAGAGTACTTTAATAGAGTTGTTTCAGATTTTGTTATGATAGATACTGACAACTTAACAATAAGTGAAACTGCACTAACTGTTGCCAATGCTGTCTTGGATGACATATTTGATAAAATATTAAATTGTGTTTCATATTTTTAATTTTAGAAGCGATTATTATCGCTTCTTTTTTTGTTGAATAATGAATTTTACTTTGATAAAATTTTTGTAGAAAAATAAAAGGAGGAAATAAAATGAAGAAGGTATCTTTAAGCAAAATTGTTATTTCACTTTTTGTTGTGATTTTAATTGTATCAAGCATTGCTTTTGCAAAGAATTTTTCTGACCTAAAAAAAGACCATTGGGCATACGATATGATTCAATCAATGCAAGAAGAAGGCTATTTAAAAGGTTATGAAGATGGAACTTTTAAACCTGAAAAAGAAGTAACAAGAGAAGAATTTATGCAAATGTTATATAACGTAAATGGAAGACCAAAAGCAACAAGTAATACAATGCAAAAATTTGAAGATATTGAAGAAGATAGATGGTCATATAAACCAGTTCAAGTTTATGGATATTATCTAAAAGAAACATCAGATGGTTATACATATTTATATCCAACAAGACCAATTCAAAGACAAGAAGTAGCATATTTAATAAATGAAATATTTGAATTAGATGCAGACGTTGATGGATTAACAACAAAAGAATTAAAATCAAAATATACAATTAAAGATGCATCAAGCATTAATAAAGAGTACGAAGCAGCAGTCTATAATACGTATTATACTGGGTATATGAAAGGTATGTCAGACACAGAATTTTCTCCTTCAACATCATTAACAAGAGCACAAGCTGCTACTTTATTAGCAAGAATCATTAAACTAGGTGAAGAAGAACCAGAAGAACAAGAGCCAGTATTAGCAACAAAAGATTTAGATGTTGAGTTCATGAATCTTGAAAACAAAAAAGCTAATTTAGTATACAGCCCATATTCAATTAGATATGCACTAGTAATGTTAAGTGAAGGTGCAAAAGGTACAACTAAATCTCAAATAGATAATTTAGTTGGTGGAGTTAAACTAACAAATTATAAATCATCAGATAATTTATCAATGGCAAATTCTTTCTTTATTAGAAATGAAAACAAAGACGAAGTAAGAGATGAATATATAAAACTATTAAAAGAAAAGTACAATGCAGAAATAGTATTTGATGATTTTAAATCTGCAGTCAATGCAAATAAATGGATAGAGGACAGAACATTAGGATTATTAAAAAATGTTTTGTCAGATGATATAGTTACAAAAAGTGTTTCACTTTTAATGAACGCAATTGCTATGGATATGGAATGGCAAAATCAATTTGCGGATGAAAATACAAAAGGCCGTGAATTCATTAAAGAAGATGGTAGCAAGTATGAAGCTACAACAATGAATCAATCAGTTACAATAAAAGGTTCAACAGACTATGAACCATTTAATTATTATATGGATGATGATCTTCAAATTGTTGTAAAAGATTTGAAAAAATATGGAAATGATCAATTTGAATTTATGGCTATAATGCCAAAGAATGAAAAGCTAAGTGATTTCACCAAACAATTAGATGAGAGCAAAATAGATTCACTAAGAAACCATGTTGATAATTTAAGTAATATGAAATTCAATCCAAATGTTGAAACTGTTGTTAATCTATACATACCAAAGTTTAAATTTGAATATAAATTAGATTTTAAAAATGATTTATACAAATTAGGTATGGTTGATGCATTTGACAAAGATAAAGCAAACTTCTTTAATATGTACAAAGAAAACAATATAGGTGAAAACTATTATGTTGGCGAAGCAATTCACCAAGCAATGGTAGATTTTTCAGAAGAGGGAATAAAGGCTGCTGCAGTTACAGTATTTGCAATGTATAAAAACACCTCAATAGCAGTTCCAGTTGAAAAAGAATATATAAATATTATATTTGATCATCCATTCTTCTTTGTAATAAGAGATAAGAAGACAGGAGAAAACTTATTTGTAGGAACAGTATATGAACCAAATCATTGGGATGATGATAAAGCAGATTACTCAATGAAAGGTTTTTAATGGACCTAAAAGAAACACAAGGTTTTGTCAATAGTAAAAATAAAAAATTAATTGATATTTAATATAAAAAATCGCCCTTTTTTAATTGTAATTTTTTTAATACTATGTTACGCTATTTGTAAGTTGATAGTGTTTTATGGAGGAAGTAAAAATAATTTTTTACAAAAGGTTTAGACACAAAAGCAGTAAGGGGGCGATGAGGTGTCTAACAAAGATGATTCAACTTTGACCTGGCGGGAAGTAGCTACAAATCTTCAAGCCAAGGGTTTAACTGAAGATGAGATATTTGAAAGAATTTGGAGAGATTATTCTAACAAGTTTAGAGGTGAAGAGTCTGGTAGACGCTCTCTGAAGAGATATTTGCATTCACATGCAAATCCAGGCAATTCACCCAAATCGTTCGAAGACAATGTTACAGAAATGAAGGGTACTATTCGAAAGAAAGCAGAACGTTCAAAAGAACGTGAAGCTGTTGTCATGAAAGCCGCTACGGATATCATTATTGATGGTGTTATTGATGTAATTAATTCACGGGAACACTATCAACCGAAGTACCTTGAGTTTACTCACAACGTAAAGTATTCTGAAGAAACCATTGTTCTAATGATTTCAGATATTCAGGCAGGCACCTATATTTCCAAAGAATCTACAGGTGGTCTTAATGAATATAACTGGGCGGTGTTAGAAAAACAATTTGATGCACTTTTTTATGGATTAGAAGAAATTGTTACACGCCATAAGATGGTTGCTCCAATCAATAATCTTCACGTTCACCTAATTGGTGACATAGTCGAAGGTTGGGACATCTTTAAAGGACAAACTCATAGCATCGATCACGATATCGCACATCAGGTTTTAGATATTGTTGATTTGATTGCTGATTTTCTCGACAGAACGAGAACTCTCTTTAAGCATATTCATATTGTTGGCGTTCCAGGAAACCATGGTCGAATTGGTAGACGCGGAGAGAACTTGCACTACGTAAATTTTGACTACATAGTATACAAGTTTGTTGAAAAAACTCTCAAGAATTACCCTGAATTTACGTGGCAAATCTCGGAGTCTTGGTGGCAGGTAGATTCTATCTATGATTACAATTTCTTGATGTTCCATGGCGACGATATACGAGGCTGGCAGGGCGTACCTTATTACGGCATTGATAGAGCAGCAAAGAATTATCGTGAGCTCTTGGAGCTTCTTGGAATTCGTTATGATTATATGGAAATTGGCCACTTCCATATGCCTTCAGAACTCTCGGGAGTTACTACGGAAAAATTTATAAACGGTTGTTGGCCTGGCGGCACCATTTTCTCGATGAAGGGCTTAGGAGCAGCAAATACACCTTCACAAAAACTTTTCGCAGTTCATCCTAAGCAAGGCGTGACTTATAGATATCCTATAAGACTCGTCGTCAACAAAGAGGAAATAGATGCAAATAGACGTGAAGAGCGTAAGAAAAAATGAATATCGTAATAGACAACAATTAATACTATTTATTAGCAAAATCTAAAAGCACTTTTAGTAAATACTAAAAGTGCTTTTTAATTTTTATTTAACCATATTAATATCATTTAGTTTCCAGGTTTTAGGAGCTAAGTCAATAAGGCCAGCTTTGCAATAAGGACAAATCTTATGACCTAATCCTTCAATAGGAGCACCACAATTAGGGCAGTGAAGACTTATAGATTCAGTTGTATTTATTTTTTTGTCATTGTAAATATAAATAAATTCAGTATTAATTCTTTCTTCAAATTTTTGAATTTGTTTGTTAGCTATTTGTTTATAGCCAATAGCAGTTTGAAAAACTAAAGAACAAATACTTTCACCACGATCATATTTATTAATAACAGTTTTGTGAGGAGTAATGTTTTCATATTTAATAGTTTCATTTTTTAAATCTTCAATTTTGTTTTTAATAGCAAGCTTTAATTTTTCACTTGGATTATTAAAAGAAAGAACTTGTTTTTTCTCTAAAGAATTGAAGTAGGTGAGAATGCTTTCTTCTGCTATTTTTTTCATTTCATTAATATTCATATTTGGAAAATCTTTAGTAATATCTGGTAGTATTAAATTATCAATTCCATATGGAGTTTTTGGAGTTTCGGCTATTTCTTGCTTTTGCTTTTTAAGAGCAGAAATAAAGTCTTTTGTTCCAAAAAGCTGAGAAGAATATCCTTCTATTGTCCTTTTTAGACTAGAAAAGAATGAAATTGCTACAATTAATATGATTAAAATCAATGAAAGTATTACAATTATATAAATTGGCATGTTACATATCTCCTTTAGTTTATGGTAACATAATGGAATTGTAATGTCTAGAATTACTGGTGATTTGAGAGGAAAAGGGCTTTTTTATATGGAAAGAAAATATTTATTAAAATGATTGACAACAAGAGGTATTTCGTTTATACTTTTATTTGTCGCAAGTGAGATAAGGAGATTTAGCTCAGTTGGTTAGAGCAACCGGCTCATAACCGGTCGGTCCGGGGT